>CAYYRE010000159.1:0-4924 GCA_964473895.1 uncultured Lentimicrobiaceae bacterium
TTTCATCAAAATGGTGCCGGCGTTGTTCCAGGCCTATCAATAACGAAAAAACCAGTACCAGGACGAAATTGATAAAATCCTGCGGGATGTGTTCCACCATACCTTGTGTCATTTTTTTTCAAAAATACGTTTTTCCTTTTAATCTACACACAGAATAAAGGTACTGCTCTATAATTGCTTTACGTAAAAAATTGTATAAATGTGTGCCGGATAATGGGTAACAAAGCCTAACCAAACTTCGGAAAATATCTTTTTCTATGGTACGTGAGGATCTTCTGCAAAACGGTTGACAGGAAATTCAGATAAAGATGAACTGGATAATAGGCATGAATCGGCTTGAAATTGGTTACTAAAAAAGAGGCTGAAAATACATTCAGCCTCTTTTCCGGTTAAATAAAAAGGTTAGGTTGGGTTTATTTTATCAAAACAAATTTCTTTACGGCATATTTTTCCCCGGCCTTTATTTTTACGAAATAACAACCCGGGGTAATGCTTACGCCGGTTGAGCTCATTCCGTTCCAATACAGCAAAGTTTCTCCTGCCGGTTTACGGATATTCTCTTCCGAATAAACCAACTGACCGGCTACGTTGTAAATCCTGAAGCTGACAGCAGCTGCCTTTTTCAGATTCATACTGATGTAGGTTTCGCCACTGGTCGGGTTGGGGTATAACGACAGTTCGGTCAAAACATTTTGGTTAATAATGGCTGTGGCGGAATGCATCCCTTCTGCCTGGGCAACAGCTTCTTTTAATGTTTTGTCTGGAATAGAATCGTCAGGTGAATTATTGTGGCATCCCAGACATGAGAATGCCGGGCTTAGCGAAGCTTCCCTTTCGGCGTCATCTCTAACCCAATGGCCATCTTTGGTAAACATGGAAGCGGTGTCCACGGTTATTTTGAAAAGATGCGACCGTACATCCGCTTTGTATCCGCTTTGTCCGCGTTTTGTTCCTGATTTTGCTGAATAGGGCATGTGACAATCGATACATGTGGCATTGCCTTTATGGTTTAGGGTTGCTGCTTGTTGCGAATGGCACAGAGAACATTTTTTGGTTATTCCATCTCCATCCCAAATGACGCGTTTGTGTGGGTCGTGGCATGTAATACAAGTAAACCCTTTTTTATAATGGTCGGTGTGGGTGAATTCATCCCATTGTTCGTGATGTTTGACAAATCCGCTGCTGGCATCAATTTGATTTTTATATCCGCGGTTATGACAGGTACCGCAGAGAAAGTTAATGTTATTTCCCTGTGGATCGGGTAAAAGAGTGTCCCCGTTTAGTACCAAACCTCCCGTTTTATTGTCCAGGTGCGCAAATTCGTACACACGGTCGATATTGCTTGTGGAGGGCGCGGCAATGTGGTCACTGCCGGGTCCGTGGCAGGATTCACAACCGATGCCGCTTTCTGCAAAATTACCCAAGCCACTGATTCCCGAAAGCCAAGTACCCGCTGTGTCCCCACCCGTGGTGTGACATTTGAAACAGCTGTAATTGTAGACTTTCACATCCGATGGGTGGTAATTGACCCAGCCATAGTCTTCTCCGCCAAAAAAATTAAACTGGTTATGTCCTTGTCCGGCATCGGGGAACGCGCTCCCTTTTGTGCCGATGAGGTTACCATCGGTTCCCACAAAACGGGCTTTCCAACCAAATCCGCCGATAACACCGGCAATATCATTCCATGTGTGTGTTCCGTTGCCCAGACTGTCCATCCACTGGTTTTCAAAATTCACCACAAAGGAAGGGTATACCGGAGCTTGCGCGTTCGTTATTACGGAAAACTTGTATGGATGACCCGAAGCCACCCAGTCATTATACTTTTCCGGGTGACAACTGCTACAGGTTTTGGAACCGACATAAGTTTGTGCCCGGGTCGTAAATCCGGCGGCCAATAAAAAAATGGCAGCCAAGATACATTGTAGTAAAAATTTTTTCATAATCTTATTTTTAGTGAGTGGGTTTAATTTCTTTTCAATAGTACTGATAAATTGTTTTCTTATCAGCCAAAAGTCGGTGATCTTCATTGGGATGGCATTGATTTATCACAGGAGCAGATTGATGAGCATCAATGGATATCCGTTAAAAAATAATGCCTATTCGTACAAATGGCGATGGCATTTTGCACAAAGTATTTTCTTCCATTTTCCTTTGATTCCTACCGGGTGGACAAATTCCAGTGCCTCTGAACTGTCGGCATAAACCATTTTTCCAGGAATGCCTTGTGCTTTTATCAAATGGCAAAGGGTGCACTTGCGTGAAATGACTTCTCCTCCGGACGATTTAAACCGGTCGTTATGGCATCGGTGACATCCATTGGTTTCGGTATGCCCGAGATAATCGGGATGTGTCTCCCAATCGGTTTTCATGGCAGGAAAAGTATTGGCGGCATATGCCTTTTTTAGGGAAGCCACAGCCGAATCGATCAAATATTTTTTATTTGCATAAATTGCTTCGTACATAATCTCATAATACTCGTTTATCCCGGTTTCAATGGCTTTGAAGGCGCTGTCGAGGGTGGGATATTTAACTTCACCATCAAGGATGTCCATAGCGGCAATTTTAATGTCGGGCAATTTGGCAATTTGCCCTTTTGTCAAAGCTTCATCGAAATAGTTCACCGGTGAATTGAATTTGTGGGCAGGCCGGTTATGACAATCCAGGCAATCCATTGTACGAACCGAAAGGGTGTTCATTTGCTTTTTTGTGAAAGGAATACTGTCGTCAGTGTAAACTATGCTTTTGCCACTTTTCAAATTGGTATATCTCACCCAAAGGATGGTATCCCGCTGATTTTTTAGAGATGCAAACTGGATCTTTACATTCCGGTTGTTGTGCCAGTGAACTCCTTTTTCTTCTCCCTCCGGTCCGTTTTCGGTACAAATCTTCATCAAAAGGTGAACATTCCACGCGGTAGTGGTTTCGTCGGCAAGGTAATGTTTGCAGGTGATATATTTTCGGTCGAAAAATTTTTCGGGCCAATGGCAGTTGGCACAAGTTTCGCTGGCTGGCCGCAGATTGTGTAACGGGGTGGGTATAGGCCGGGGATATTTGTCGAAGAGTGCCGAATAAACCTGGTACATCCCCGATAATTTTGATTTCAGATACCATCCGGCTCCTGACCCGATATGACATTCTACACATTTTACCCTTGCATGTTCCGATGTGTGGTAAGTGGTGTATTCGGGAGACATGACCTTATGACAAAGGAGTCCGCAAAATTCGTTTGACTCGGTATAGTGGTAAGCCTTATAGCTGCCGAATACGGACATAACGAACAAAACCGAAGTGGTCAATGTGACAAAAATAACGATCCAACGTTGTTTGGGGTCGTTAAGGTTGACAATGGGAAAACGGTGCGATTTTTCGATCCCGGCTTTTTTCTCTTTTTTCCGTTTTAATATTATTCCGGTGGGAATAAGAAGGAGTCCCAATATCATAAAAGCAGGTAAAATGATATATATGAGCAGTGCCGTATATTGGTTTTCCCCTTTGGAAAAAAGCGAAATAATGAAAAGGAAGAGTATTAGGAAAAAACTTATGGCGGCAATCACGGTGCCTGTCAGTGTGGTCCAACTGTAATAATGAGATGGTTTTTTGAACATTTTTTTGTGTTTAAACCGGATAAAACGGAAATTGTGAAATGGATGGGTTTTTAAACGAAAATCCCGATAGGACTACTTAAAAGTCTTAAGGTACATTATAACGGCCCACCGGTCTTCTTCGTCCCGAATCTTTTTGTCAAAAGCTTTCATTTCATCCCGTCCCACATAGGTCATGTAATACAATGTACCATCGGAGTATTTTTTAAAAGCAGCAGAAGTGAAATCACCGGGAAAAGTTTCCAACTGCGGGGCTTTTGAGCCATCGCCTTTTCCCTTTGAGCCGTGGCATGATTTACAATGTTTGCTGTATAACAGCCGTCCGATTTTCAGGAGTGAAGCATCTCCCCGATAGGGGTTCTCCATTTTGACATATTTCTCCGGAATATTCCATGGTTTTCCTTTTTTTTGGTCTTGAGGAACAAATGCCGTGAAAGCATAACCGAGGATAAGGAAGAAAACAATGGAGGTAATTGATTTTAAGTATTTCATAATAAAAAGATTAAGTAAATAAAACAATTAAAAATTCCAAAGCCGTGTTATGTTGAAACCCAAGCGGAATTCACCTTTGGCCCACTGACTACTGTTGAACAAGTAAATTTCCTGTGGGATGATTCCGTTGGATACAGTGGCAAAAATTTGGAAAACATGGGTGCTGGTACTTACTTCGTATGCAATCCCCACATTGGCATAACGGGTATTCCATATTTCTTCTTTTTCATTAAGCCCTTTGATATTCAGCGGTTGGGTATACATGATAAGGAATGCCGACTGCGGAGAAAATTTAAAACGGGCATGTCCGCCAACACCTATCACGTCGTGGTTATAACCTGCCGGTATGGTATCGGGAGGGTTGGGGTAGTCATTGGATGAAACCGTATTGAAATGGGTGAAATTGAATTTTATTTCCACCGAAAGCCAGTCGTTAAATTTTCTTCCGGCAATCACTTCGGTAAAATAGCTCAACCGGTTCGAAAACCGATAGTCTGTTCCGAATTCTGTTTTATTCCGTGAGTCGATGGCCATGTTGGCATAAATCGCCAAATTAAGGGGGATTTTGCCGGAGCGGGTTTGGCGCAGAAATGCCCATTTCATATGGAAGTCGCTGTACATATTTTTCCTGGTGATCCCATATCCAATTTGTAGGTTGTCCAGGATAGAAAAGTTAAAACCCATGCGCGTATTGGAAGAGGGCGCATAGATTCCGAACAAATCGGAAATTCCATTTGTTTTAATTATTCCGAACCGGTGTTGTATTACCATTTCGAAGGTTTTCTTAATGGGAGTCACCGAAGTTTGTCCGTCTATGAGCATCCCGCTCT
>CAYYRE010000159.1:4934-6645 GCA_964473895.1 uncultured Lentimicrobiaceae bacterium
TTCGGACAGGGCGGTCTTTCTTTTTTGTTTTTGTAACCGGTGGCATATCCTGGGCAAACAAATAGCCGGAAAAAAGAATAAGGCAAAAAAAGGATAAAACATTGTTTCTCATGATCTTCGATTTAGTAGGTTACGTTTAATTGTTTTTGGCGCCTTGTTTAATCCAGAGTAAGACCAGGGCGGCTTCGGTACCGGTATATTTTTTCCAAACGTGCGTGTCCGTTTCCGGTTGTGGAAAAGTGTAAATGAGGCTTTGGGAAGGGGCTTGCAGGTCAACCAAATTCAAACGAAACAGGTCGTTGTAAGCATTTTGCGGCGTAAGGTCCGGAGGCTGTCCTCCGCTTGTATGACACGAAATGCAATTTTCAGCCGAATTCCAAATGGGTAGGATATCGGTAGAAAACGAAATGAAAACGGTAGTGTCCGGGAGCTGGGCAGCCGGAATCACATTGAATTTGTACTGACAGGAATTGAATATGGCCATCCCTGAAGCCAACAGGAGCATAAATAATAGAATCTTCTTCATCTGTTTTTTATTTATTGATTAAATGCTTATGGCATGTTGTTTTCCCCGGTTGTCCGGCCGGAAATAATGAAGTGTTCCGGCAAAGGTTGGGTGGGGGGATAGCACGCCAATACATGTTTCATTTGCATGAATAAGATTACAGCTTATTTTTTTCACGGAAGTAAAAGAACTGTTGATATATCTTGGGATATGATTGATCTTTTTTAGGGTTTTCATTGCGCGGTATCAATTTTTTTTAGATATTTGTTAACAATTATCTTATTGATTTGTAAAAAAGTAAAACGTGCAAGTAGCCTATGCGGGACTTGTTTTTAGCAATCGAACCATATGTGGGGACAAAATGAAAATACAAAAAGTTGTTTCGGCTGCGAGCTGAAAGATCATCTGTTTCATTATTTGACCCGTGATGAACTGGCCTTGATTGATAAGAATAAACAGACTGTTGTTTTTAAAAATGGAGAAACCATTTTTAAAAGCGGAGGTCCTTTAACCCATATTATCTGTATTATCCGTGGAATGGCAAAGGTTTATCTTGAAAACGATGAGATACCCCAAAAACGTATTTTGCTGGATATTGTTAAACCGGTACAGATCATAGGCGGCCCCGGATTTTTGATCGATGACAAACATTACACAACCGTAACGGCTTTGGAAAATGCAGCGGTTTGTTTTATTAAAACCGAATATTTCTTACAGACCATGCGATCCAATCCTGAGTTTTCCATGCAAATCATAAAACACATTAACCGGCGTACCATCTTTTATTTTGAGAAGCTATATAATTTTACCTATAAAAATGCGCATGGAAAAATTGCCAATACATTGCTTTACCTGTCTGACAAGATATATAAAAACAAAAGCTTCGAATGTTTTCTTAACCGTCAGGATATTGCCGATATGTCGGGTATGACCAAAGAGAGTGCGGTAAGGATACTGAAAGAATTTGAAAGGGAAAAACTGATTGTTTGCCAAACCAACCGTTTTGATATCTTGAATATGGAAGCTTTGGAAAAAATCAGCCGGTTTGGTTAACGGTACGAACCGGGTACAAAAAAACGACACTCCCCACTTTGGCGGGGAGTGTTGTGGTTTTGGGACGGTGATTAATGCTTATCTGTTTCGTTTTGGGCTTTTGTCATTTCCAGCAAAATCTTTTTCATCTTTTTCAACTCGTTTCCGTATCCG
>CAYYRE010000160.1:0-6613 GCA_964473895.1 uncultured Lentimicrobiaceae bacterium
CCGGTGGCCTTCATCGATTCCCCCGGCCGTATTGAAATCATGGAGCTTTTGCGTTCGCTGGCGCATGACGAAGGGAAGGCAGTGGTAATGACAACACACGATATGGAAACAGCTTTGCATTATGCCGATGTGCTTTGGCTGTTGCACCGCCAAAAACCGTTGGTGGCCGGTATACCCGAAGATATGGTACTCAATGGAAAGGTGGGCGAATATTTTAGGAAACCCGGTTTACATTTCAATAGGGAAAAAGGCCGGTTTGTGTCGGATGAAGAAGCCGGCGGAAAACGGGGCGAAGTTTATGTGTGTCCGGAAAATGTGCCCCAAATATTGTGGATGATCAGGGCATTGGAACGTACGGGGTTTGTGGCGAAACAGTCGGTAGTAATTCCTTCCCGCGGGGCGTATGTTTGTTTTGAATCCCCATTTTTTGTTTTGTACCGCGATGGGAAAAAAGTGCGTACCTTTGAGGCTGTTTCCGGCCTTTTGGAAAGGCTGCTTTCGGATGAATGATGGACTGATTTGTATGTCAGTGAAAAAAAGATGTTTATTTGCTAATTGATCAAGTTCTTAGCAAAATTTCGTTTTGTAAACTTTTAACAACTTCGATATCTACTTTGCTAAGATCTTGTATCCATAACTTCTTAAATCCTGTGCCGATGAAATCTTTTTCTTTACCTTTGGTGGCTGCGTGGCTTATGTTGATTTCCATGAGTGCTTGTCAGTCCAAAAAAAAAGCCGATCTGATCGTTTATGACGCGGTGGTTTACACCGTGAATCCGGCGTTTGATACGGTTGCCGCTTTTGCTGTAAAAGATGGAAAATTTCTTGCAGTGGGCAGCAATGAGCAAATCCTGTCACAGTTTGATGCTCCTGAAAAAATTGATGCCCACGGCCATGGGGTTTATCCCGGTTTTAATGATGGCCACAGCCATTTTCTGTCCTACGGAAAAACCCTGGTGCGCTGGGCCGATTTGGTGGGGACGAAATCTTTTGATGAAGTGTTGGACATTTTAAAGCAACACCATAAAAAATATCCCGGCGACTGGATTTTGGGCCGCGGATGGGACCAAAACGACTGGGCTGTGCAACAATATCCCGATAACCGGTCTTTGGATAAACTGTTTCCGGGTCTTCCGGTGGTCCTCGTGCGTATTGATGGCCATGCGGTTTTGGCGAGTACGGAAGCTTTGAAAAGAGCGGGCATTACGGCTGCAACAAAAATAGATGGTGGAGAAGTGGTACTGAAAAACGGGAAACCCACAGGCGTTCTTATCGACAATGCGGCCGACAGGATGCGGGCCTTGATCCCTGAAATGGGCCATCGGCAAAAAATCAAAGCCTTGTTGGAAGCCCAAAAAAACTGTTTTGCCGACGGACTCACCACGGTGACGGATGCCGGTTTGCCCAAAGCGGATATTTTGCTCATCGACAGTCTGCAACGCCAAGGCTTGTTGAAAATCAGGGTTTATGCCATGCTCAGCCCCGATAAGAAAACGCTGGATTATTTTTTCCCGAAAGGGCCTTTGCATAATGGAAAACTGACGGTGAGTGCGGTAAAACTTTACATTGACGGGGCTCTCGGGTCGCGTGGTGCCCTGCTGCTGAAACCCTATAGCGACATGCCCGGACATTACGGCCTGCGGCTGCATCCTTTGCCTTACTACGACAGTCTTTGCCGGCTGGCATTTCGCGCCGGTTTTCAGGTAAACACCCATGCCATTGGTGATTCGGGAAACCGCATTATGCTGAAAACGTATGCCCGTTTTCTCAAAGGAAAAAACGACCGCCGCTGGCGTATTGAGCATGCCCAGGTGATTGCCCCCGAAGATTTCCATTATTTTGGTGATTTCAGTATCATTCCTTCCATACAATCAACCCATTGCACTTCGGATATGTATTGGGCAGGAGAACGGCTGGGTCCCAAAAGGCTGCAAACGGCCTATGCCTACAAACAATTGCTTTTACAAAACGGCTGGGAGGTGAACGGTACCGATTTTCCGGTGGAAGACATCAGTCCCATCAAAACGTTTTATGCCGCAGTGAGCCGGAAAGACCTGAACGGATGGCCCCCCGGTGGATTCCAGATGGAAAATGCCATTTCGCGTAAAGCAGCCCTTCGTTCCATTACCTTGTGGCCCGCCAAAGGCAGTTTTGATGAACAAATCAAAGGAAGCATAGTGCCCGGAAAGTTGGCCGATTTCGTGATCCTCAATAACGATATTATGCGTTGTCCCGAATCGGAAATTCCCCGCACCAAAGTGCAAAGGACGTTTTTGCAGGGCGAAGAAGTTTACCGTGATACGGCAGTGGCTCGGCCGTGAAAGGTGCCATGCTCCAAACAGTAAAAAAATAGTATCTTTAAACCCGAAACAAAAAGGAACGCTTTATGATCAAAGAAAATCTCGTTAAATATTTCGAGACGGCCATTCGTGACAACTGGGAAAAACCGGCTGTTTCCGACTATAACGGAAAAACCATTACCTACGGCGAAGTGGGCGAAACCATTTTGAAATTTCATATCATTTTTGAAAAAACAGGCCTGAAAAGAGGGGATAAGGTGGCCCTTCTCGGAAAAAATTCGGCCCACTGGGCAGTGGCCTATTTGTCGGTCATTACCTACGGAGCTGTGATTGTTCCGATTCTTCCCGACTTTTTGCCTAAAGATGTGCATTATATTGTGAACCATTCCGAGTCAAAGATGTTGTTTGTCGCATCTTCCATCTGGAGTACACTCGATGCGGAACAGATGCTCGAATTAAAGTATGTGGTGGGCCTGGAAGAATTGATGCCTCTTTTTTCGCGGACAGAACACCTTGAAGAGGTTATTCATTCGCTCAATGGCTCTATGCAGGACAAATATCCCGGAGGCCTTCATGCCACTGATTTTATGCTGCCCGAAACCGGCAATGACCAACTGGGCGAAATCAGCTATACTTCGGGAACCACGGGTTTTTCGAAAGGAGTTATGTTGCTGCATAACAGCCTGGCGGCCAATGTCCGGTTTGCCCGGACACACATGCCCCTGCAATCCGGTGACAAAATCGTCTCTTTTCTTCCGTTGGCACACGCCTACGGATTGGCCTTCGAATTTTTATTCCCTTTTTCGCTGGGATGTCATATTACTTTTCTTACCAAAACACCCAGTCCGGCTATTATCACCAAAGCTTTTCAGGAAATCAGGCCCCGGCTGATCCTTTCCGTTCCATTGGTGATCGAAAAGATTTATAAAAAGAAAATATTACCGGTGATTAAAAAGTCACCGGTGAGCTGGATGCTGAAAACGCCCCTTTTGAACAGGTTGATCTATAAAAAGGTACTGGCCGGTGTGAAGGAAGGTTTCGGCGGGAATTTTGTAGAGGTAGTTGTGGGCGGCGCCGCCCTGAGCCACGAAATCGAAACGTTTTTCCGTACCATAGGCTTTCCCATTACCGTAGGCTACGGTATGACCGAATGCGGGCCGTTGATTTCCTATGCTCCGGCCGCCGAAGCAAAAATCGGTTCCTGTGGCAGGCCGGTGGATACCCTTGAAGTGAAAATCGATTCGCATGATCCCGAACACGAAGTGGGAGAGATCCTTATGCGCGGCGAAAATGTCATGGCCGGCTATTACCGGAACGAAGAAGCTACCAAATTGGTGCTGGATGATGAGGGATGGCTCCATTCGGGCGACCTGGGACTGATGGACAGCGATGGTTTTATTTTTATCAAAGGCAGAAGCAAAAGCATGATCCTCGGACCCTCCGGACAAAATATCTATCCCGAAGAAATCGAATCGGTATTAAACAACCGGGCTTGCGTGGCCGAGTCGGTGGTCATTCAACGTGATGGTAAACTGGTGGCGTTGGTCTATCCGGATGAGGATGCCGTTAAAAGCATGGGGCTTTCCAATAAAGACTTGGAAGAAAAGTTAGAGGCCTACCGCAAAGAAATGAACAAACAATTTCCGGCATACATGGCCGTTTCGCGTATTGTTTTGCATTCCGAACCTTTTGAAAAAACACCAAAACAGAGTATTAAACGATTTTTGTATCAATAGGTTGACCGATGCACGCCAACCGAAAACGTTTTTCCTTTTGCCAACGTTTTTTCTATGAAACCATCGGGCTCATTTTTGGACAGGGTCGCTGACTTTTTGCTCACACGGTTTTCCCGTGAAGCGTTGATGCAGACCGTGGTTGTATTGCCCAACCGCCGTTCGCAAATTTTTCTGAAAAGGGCTCTGGCCCGAAAGGCAGCGGCTGATTTGTGGTTGCCCGACATGCTGACCATCGATGAGTTGATGGCCCGTCTTTCGGGGCTTACCGTGGTGGATCCGTTGGTAGCCTATTTTGAACTTTATAACATTCACCGGGAGTTGGAAAAAGAAAAGGCCCGTCCGCTGGACGATTTTTTGTCGTGGGCCCCCTTGATGCTCAACGATTTCAGTGACATTGACTTTTCCATGGCCCGTGCCGACCGCCTTTTTCGCGAGCTCACGGAAGCCAGAGCCCTCGAAGAATGGAACCTCGGCGAAAGGCCGTTAACGGCCATGCAAAAAGAGTACCTCACTTTTTTCCGTACCTTGTTTTCGTATTACGAACGGCTTCAAATGAAGCTGCATTCCAAAAATGCCGCTTACAAAGCCATGACCTACCGCGTGGCAGCCGAGCGGCTTCGGGCTGATGATATGCCTGTAACCGGTTGGAAACATTTTGTCTTTGCCGGTTTCAACGCCTTAACCGAAGCCGAAAAGCAAGTGGTTACGGCTTTGGACCAACATTTTGACTTGCATTATTTCATTCATGCCGACCGTTATTATTTCGACCCGCCGAAGAACAAAGGACATGAAGCGGGCCGTTTTTTGCAGCAGGTAACCCGCCTGTTGAAAATTTCCAACCCGCAATGGATTGAAAATCTTTTGCTGACAAGCGAAAAAGAAGTGTCGGTTTACGGTATTCCCGGACAGACCGGTCAGGCCAAGTTTGCGGGCCAGCTGATCGAAAAGTGGTTGCAGCAGGAAAAAACCGATCCGGAAAAGGTGGCGGTGGTGTTGGCCGATGAACGGTTGTTGATCCCTTTGCTCGGCGCTATCCCGACAAAAGATCCTCAGGGAAACCCTTTGCGGTACAATGTCACCATGGGCTATCCCCTTCGCGAAAGTCCTTTTTACGATTTGGTTTACAGGTGGATGCAACTTTTTGTCTTGCAGGAAGAAAGCGGGGTGCCGGCGGATGGGACCATTTTGTTGCCTGCCCTCCAAATCCTTTTGCAAAACCCTTTGGTGGAAATGCTTGGTGTTCCCGGACTGCGCCAATTTTTCCCCATGAACAAGCTGTATGCCCCTGCGGGGGATATTTGTTCCGCAGCGCCCAATGAAAACAGTCGCCAACTGCTGGAACTTCTTTTGCTTCGCATCAAAACCCCGGCTGATGTGGCCTCCCGACTGAAAACCTTTTTGGAGCTTTTGCGTGTCTTGCCCTCACTTGCCGGAGAAAAACATCCCTTGTTGCGGTTTCAGCTGGTGTTGATGGCGCAGGTATTGAAACTGGCCGATCATTTATTACGCGATCAAAGCCCTTTTATCGGTTTTCAGGGGATGCAAAAGGTGTTGTTACAACTCATGGGACGCAAAGAGGTCAGCCTGAAAGGGGAACCGTTGACCGGGATTCAGATCATGGGAATGCTTGAAACGCGGAATCTTGACTTCGACCGCATTCTTTTTCTCGGTGCCAACGAAGGGTTGTTGCCCAAAACGGGATTCCAGGATTCGCTGATCCCGTCTGACTTGCGCCGTGCTTACGGTTTGCCGTTACAAAACAATAAAACGGCGGTGGCTTCGTACCATTTTTTCCGGTTGTTACAGCATGCCCGGCAAGTGGCCATGATTTACAATTCCGAACCGGATGTGCTGGGTGGCGGCGAGGTAAGCCGTTTTGTGCTACAAATAGAAAACGAACTGGTACGGAAAAACCCTTCCATACGGTTCCGGCACCAAATGGTGTATGTCCCTTTGCGGGATACCCGGTTGCAGCAGGAAATTACCGTAGCCAAAGAGCCCCGCATCATGCAAAAAATACTGAAGCAGGCAGAAAAAGGGATTTCGCCTTCGGCATTAAACACCTTTGTACGTTGCCCGCTGCAGTTTTATTATCGCTATATTGCAGGGATTGAACCGCCAAAAGAGGCCGAGGTTTCGGTGCAGTCCAATACTTTCGGCAGTGTGGTGCACAAGGTGCTGGAGGAGTTTTACAAGCCTTTTACCGGTAAGCTCATCGAAACCGACCGGTTACAGTATGCTTTGGAAAACGAACTGGATGACCTGCTGCGTTTAAAATTCCGTGAGATTTACGGGGACCATGAAATGAATGCCGGGCGGAATATATTGATTTATAAAGTGGCACGGCGTTATGTGGAACGTTTTGTGAAAAACGACATTCGTTTCCTGAGAAATGAACCGAGGCAACTTTTAAAAACAGAACAATCTTTTCATGCCGTACTGCCTTTGGGGGGACGGACCATTGCCCTGAAAGGTTCGATGGACCGTTTGGATAAGATACCGGAAAATGGGCCCGTGCGTATCATCGATTATAAAACGGGAACGGTCAAACCCGAGGAACTGAAATTGAAAACCTGG
>CAYYRE010000161.1:0-6463 GCA_964473895.1 uncultured Lentimicrobiaceae bacterium
AAAAAATATTTTGCACTTTGTCTTTATGGCAAAATGGTTTTTTTACAGGGGAAAGATAAAAGAATTTCGGAAAAGGGGAATCCCGTTCTATTTGTCAGAAGTTCCATTTCAGCCTTACATAATACATTTGTCCGAAATCACCGAATTCGGTTTGCGGTTTACCAAAAAAGAGTTGGCCCATGATGAGAAAATCGAGATTTTCGGTCAGACTGAAATCCATCGATGGCCCCACAAAGGCAGAGTGGTCGTTGGGGTTAAAGATAGCGGAAATATCTGCTTTTATGAGGGGCGTTATGGGATAAGAAGTTTGCGCAAAAAGATCAAATTTGGAAAGGGTAAGGTTTTTGGGCGTCCTGTTTCCCAGCAAAAGAAAAGCACCCTGGCCGGCAGGGCCGGTGGTGCCGGTGCTGTTGAAAATAACAGCGCCGTGCAGGTAGATTTGGTTTGGGAAGGTATAATTGGCCGCGATGGAAGCTACCAATTGTCCGCTGGTATCTGCAAAATTTTTCAGATGCCTGAACCAGGAGGCTTCGCCGCTGAATCCGATCCCTTTGATTTGTCCATCCCACCCCAGGCCCAATACAAGGTCGTTTTGCATAACACCACCGAGAAGTTGCAGGTCGTAGTTACGGACATTGAATTTGTACATGGCAGCTGCCGTTACATTGTGGTTGTGGTCGATTTTGGCTGCAAGTTGCAGCGAGGAAAAATTGCCGGTGTAGTATTGCAACCGGATGGCATCGCTGCCGGGGCGTTCCACATAGTCAAAGTCGAAATAGTTGTAGGTGTTGAAAATATCATTGGGGTTCCAAACCAGGTTGAGTCCCCAGTTGATGCGCTGCCGGCCGAGGGTGACCTCTATTTTGTGGTAGTTCCATTTCAAAAAAAGCCGGTCGATATTGGTGTAGAAGAGATAGGAAGAATCTTCGGCCAGCCGGAATGTCAAATCGGCCCAACCGTAGTCTTTGAGCAGGGCATCGGCATAATAGGGATAGTAGTCGGCCATCATGGGGCCGAAGTTAAAATTGGTACGGATGCCGGCCGAAAATTCCACCGATTTGACCGGGTACCATTGCAGGTTCACCCGGTTGTAAGCTCCCGAACCGTTGGTCCAACGGGTTGTTTGCGACGGGGCCCAGGTATTGTTCAGGTACTCCAAAAATCCGGTAACCGTGAATTTGCGGGCTTGCTGGGCACGAAGATGACCTGCTGCCAGGAAAATAAAGAGGATAAAGAGTACTTTTTTTGGTTTCATATTCTATTTTTCAATTTTGAATAAACCGGTTTACAAATCCTGTTTGCCCTTATACATTCGGATGGCGCTATTGGGGTTCCTTTGGAACAAATCCGAATGAGCTTTAAATCCGAATGAGCAGTGTTTGTTTTTTGCTATCTGGTTTTAAATGTTTCATCCCCAATAATTTTTCCGTCATCAATGGTAACAATACGCCGTGCTTTGTCCATGACCCGCTGGTCGTGTGTGGCAAAAATAAAGGTGGAATGGTAGCGGCGGTTCATTGCTGCCATAATTTCCAGCAGTTCGTTGGTCGATTTGGAGTCGAGGTTGGCGGTGGGCTCATCGGCAATGATGAACCGGGGTTGTGAAGCCAGTGCCCTGGCAACGGCCACCCGTTGTTGCTGTCCCCCCGATAGCTGTCCCGGTTTATGATCGGCTTTGTCGGCAATACCTACTGCCTCTAAGAGTTCCATCGCTTTTTGGCGCCGCTCTTTTTTGGGAATATTTTGTAATTCAAGGATAAACTCGGTATTTTCCAAAGCGGTAAGTACCGGTATCAGGTTGTACGACTGAAAAACAAAGCCGATATTGTGCAAACGGAAATTGATCAGCTGTCGTGAAGAAAGCGTTTTCAAATTGGTGGCTTCGATGAGAATATCTCCTTTGGTGGGCAGGTCAAGTCCACCGAGAATATTCAGCAAGGTGGTTTTTCCGGAACCCGAAGGTCCCACAATGGCGGTAAATTCCCCCTCTTCAATTTTCAGGTTTACCCCGTTGAGTGCATGTACCGGAACTTTGGTTTCCTGGTAGGTTTTGTAAATACCTTTGGCTTCTATGATACTCATTTTTTTATGGTTTACGATGGTTCGTTGCAACGCTCTGCTTTTTTATAATGAAGTTGTTTAAAGTTTACAAAAAGAAAATTTACTAAGAACCTGATCAATCAGCAAATAAATGTCTTTTTTATATACCTACCCCTACATCCCTTCCAGAAGGGGAATATTAGGTGTTTATTTGCTGATTGATAATACATTACAAACAATATTTTTAGACAAACTTTAAACAACTTTAATTTCAATTTTATCACGGTTCTTATTCGTCATTTGTTTTTTTCTTGATTTCTCATTGTATTTCTCTGATAGCAATGGCCGGTTGCAGTTTCAATGCTTTCAGTGCCGGTGAAATGCTGGAAAGCATGGCAATGATGATCACCAAAAGAATGGTGATGAAATAAAAATCCGTATTTACACGGAAGAATATCCGGGCGCTATAGCCGATGGAATTCAATCCTTTTGCCACACTGGAAAGGTCGAAACCGTAGGTGGCATAGTGCTGGACAACGATGAGGCTGACGGCCAACCCGAGCAGGGCACCCACCACCGATAAAAAAACCGTTTCCAACATGATCATGGAAAATATTTTTTGTTTGTTCATTCCGAGTGCCATGAGCATACCGATTTCGCGGGTGCGTTCCATGACGGCCATCAGCATGGTGTTGACAATGGCAAAGGCAAGCGCTGCCAGGATGATCAGCAGAAAGATGTAAGAGAAGTAATTCATCATGGCAATCATGGAGCGCAGCATGGGTTGGATTTCATCCCAACTTTGCAAGGTGATCAGTCCGCTGTTTATCTCTTTTCCGAACAACGATTGCAGTTTTTTCATAACGGCCTGGGTATCGTCGTTGTTTTTCAAACGTATGGCAATTTCGTTGCCGGTATTTCCGGAATAACCTGTGAGTGAAGCAAGGTCTTTTTTATTCACAAAAACATGGCTTTCGTCAAAACGGGTGTTGGCGGTTTTAAAGAGACCGACAATTTGAAACGCTCCGCTCACAATGGTACCCGAGCTGTCGGTCAGGGTAACGATAAGTTTGTCTCCCAGGCCGAGGTTGAGTTTATGGGCCAGTTTTTGCCCCATAACCACAGGGATTTTTTCGCCTGCAGGGAAATACCCGCCCGAAACCATGTGCCGGTACAGGTCGCTTACGGATTTTTCCTTTTCGGGGTTTACACCATACAGTGTGATGCCGGCGCCGGCATTGGCCGAAGCGGCCATGGCGGTGGTACGCAGGCGCAGGCTGACGCCTTTTGTTTCGGGTAGTTTTTCAATTTTGCGGACATACCGGCCGGCGTTCCGGATTTGATATTGCATTTCCCCGTTCAATAAAAAGGCCGGCGGATGGATTTGAATGTCGGATACCTCGTTGGCAATGGCTGCATTGATACGTTGGTCGGTCATTCCGGCCATAAACCCATCGGACACCACAGCCCCGATAATGCCTACGGCAATGGAGCTGAAAATAACAGCACTCCTGAGTTTGTTTCTCCAAAGGTTTCTCCATGCAATGGCAATGAGCATAATTTTACAGATTTAGTGCCTGAAAGCGTTTAAAATATTAAATTTCGAAAGGTAGATTACCGGATACAGTGCGGACATGAGCGACAAGATCAGGATGATGGCTACCTGGCTGAGAAAAACATGGGCTTTTACCGAAAACGGGAGTACCGGTTCGATGTTGAATTGCAGGTACATTTTGGCCACTTCGCCGGTAATGGGAATGGGGTGGGCATGCAGGTAGTAAATGACCGGCGAGGCTACCAAGAAACCAATGGCAATACCAATGACAGCAACAATAAAAGTTTCGAAAATGCTGACCCACATCAACCGTTGCCGTTCCATGCCAATGGCTACCATGACGGCGTATTGCCTGCGTTTTTCCATGGTCATCATTAAAATGGTGCTGAAAATGCCGAAAGCAGCAATAATGTAAAGAATCATCAACATGATTTGTCCGGAAATGTTGTCGGTTTTAATGGCTTGCAAAATATCGGATAGCATGGTTTTCCATGTAATTACTTCATATCCAGGACCGGCTATCCGTTCTATTTTCTTTTTCACCACGGCAAGTTTTCCGGGGTCGCGCAGAAAAATGGAGAGGCTGGTCAGCAATCCCGGCTGGTATGGATAGACAAAATCCTGAGCTGTTTTCAGGTTCATGTAAACCACTTGGCTGTTCATTTCGAGGGAGGGTAAGTGGAAAATACCTGTGACTCTGAAAATACCGTAGGCCGTAATGCCTCTATAGCCCTGTCCGAGCAAAACGAGCGTGTCGCCCACATCCATTTTTAAGAACTCGGCCAGTTTGTCCCCCAGCAACACATCGTTTTTACCCGGCTGCAAATAGTTTCCCCGGATAATTTTTTTCGAGAGTTTGTTTTGTTGGTCGTAAGCGCCGGCATCGATCCCTGAAACCAGTACGCCTTTGGTTTGTTTTTTGTAAGAGGCCAGTGAAAAGGTTTGCAGTCCGGGAAGTATGCGCCGGATATCTTTGATTTGCATGAGCTTTTTGCCGAGTTCCGGAGGGTAAAAAAAGGCCCTGTCGATACTCTGATTGGCTTGGTATCCTGTGTCGTGTACTTGCAGATCACCGGTTTGGTTTACGCCTGCACGGATCATTTGTTCGTACGAGCCGAATTGCATGGACCGCATGAAAAGGGCCAGCGACAGGGCCAGTATTACTGCCGAAGCCGTCAGGATGGTGCGTCTCCGGTTGCGCCACAGATTGCGCCAGGCAATTTTAAAGAGTGTTTTCATGGCTTTGTTTTTCGGTATTTCATAAGTTTCTCGGCCTGATGTTCTTCATGTTTTGTATTGAAAAAAAGCTTTGTCCGATGCCTTTGACGTTAAACTCCTGGTGCAAAATATCAATGACCGTTTTATGTCCTTTTTTTATGTTGGAAACCATTTCCATGTGTGAGGGGAGCCATCGCCCGCCCATTTTTTTGATTTGTGAGGCTGTTTCGGTTTTGATGAGTTTTCCGTGGGTGTCAAAATATTCCACTTTCAGGGTGATGAGGTTTTTGCGGGTAATCCACATTTTTATTTTTCCCCAGACCACGGCTGCTTCCGGTAAGGGTTGCAGGTCGATCACGGCACAATCGTAGCCGTTTATTTTTTCGGATCCGGCAAAAGTGTGTTTGTAATCGGTCACTATGCTGTTTTGTTTCATAAGGTCGTTGTTGGTAAAATCCGATCCCATCCACGATTGCATCATCATCGAAGGCGGAATTTTGATGAGCCGGTTGATGGCCGGGATATAGTTCCACATGTTTTTTTTCGATTTCAGAAAGACTTCCCCTTTGTCGCGGGCCGGTGCGGTGATGTACGAGAGGTAATAATCGGTACCGAGCGACCAGTTCTGCAGGCTGATATTCCGTTGCCACGATGGCCTTACAATGGTCATGGTCATGACGCTGAAGCTGCTTTTGCCGAGAAAAAGGTTGAACGATTTGTTGACCATTTCCTTGGCAGTCAGCGGTTGTTGGGCCATTACCGTAGTGGCGGGAGCGAGAAAAAGAAAAGCCGGCAATACATAAAGTAAAAGTATTTTTTTTACCGGTTTCCCAAATGTTTGGAGTGTGTGCATAGGCCGCAAAAAGCGTAAGGTGTTTTTTCTGTTTTTCCGGTTTGCGCTCACGATGGAGTATCGACGGGTCTGGTTTGTCGTTGTGGCAGGGTGTATCATTTTATATAAATTTTTCGATGATGAGTTTTTCTATTTTGTCCAGCGGGTAGGTTTCGGGGCTGAGCATGTAATCAATGGCTACACCATCGAGCAGGGCCCCGAAAAGCATGCTTTGTACTTCGGGGTTTTTTATGCCCTGCCGGGTGTAGTAGCCGGTGAGTGCCGAAAGAAAAGGGCCTACCACCTCAAAAATATCTTCTTTTACAAGGGCCATGACAGCGGGTTGGGTGATGACCGAAATGTACAGGCTCCAATAGGATATTTCTTCACGCAGCAGGCGGAAATTTTTCTCAACCAGTTCGATAAACCTTTCGCGGGTCAACTCTTTTTGAAAGTCGAAGTCCAAATTATCCAGCATTTGACGAAACCCTTCGATGACAATTTCCTGAACAAGTGCTTCTTTGTTAGCAAAATAATTGTAGAGCAATCCTTTGGAGACGCCTGCTTTTTTGGCAATCCGGCTGATGCTGACACCGGAGAACCCATTGGAGGCAAACAATTCCAGGGCAGCCTGCGCAATGGCTTTTTTCCGGTTGTACCGGATTTGTTCAAATTGTTCTTTGGTTTTGGGACTCATAGTAATTTTTGACTAAACGTTCGGTCAAAGATATAAAAATCTAATAAAGCACAAAAGATAAGTGGAAAAGTTTTTGCGGCAGCGATTGGAGTGGCAGCGCCCCGGAGCGGAAACGGATGGG
>CAYYRE010000162.1:0-6445 GCA_964473895.1 uncultured Lentimicrobiaceae bacterium
CGAACGAATCCCAGTGTGGGCATCCATCACAAAGCAACGGAGGTCTTCCTTTCAACACCGAAGGTAGAGGATAACCTTCGGAAACTTCCAAGCCGAGGGCTTTTCCCACAATATTGGGATTCAACTCACCGGCACGTGGCACGGTGCCATCCATGCGGCCTTTCACCGGTTTTCCCTCGTCCATAATCCCCCGGAAAAGTTCTTCGAGAATAGGATATCCCTCTTCGAGCATAAGGATACTGTCCACTTCATCGTAAAACCGGCGAACCAGTTTACGCGAAACAGGATATTGCCCGATTTTCAAGACGGGATAGGGCACCTCATGGCCGGGAAAATTTTCCAGCAAATAATTGTAAGCGATACCGCAGGCTACAATCCCCATGCTTTTGTCTTCTCCTTCGATCAACCGGTTATAACCCGATGCCTCGCTTTCTTCCTGAAAAGCAATCTGTTTTCCCAACAAGGCATTGTATTGTTTTTTGGCAATCGAGGGCAAAAGGATAAATTGTTTTAAATCGGAAGGCAAACTCAAATCATTTTGCGGCTGCACCGTGCCACGTTGTACACCCGAACGGGAATGTGATAACCGTGTGGTGATACGCAACAAAACCGGGGTACCGTATTTTTCCGATAAATCGAAAGCATATTTTGTCATATCATACGCTTCCTGCTGATGAGAGGGTTCGAGCATGGGAATCTGGGCAAACTTTCCATAAAACCGCGAATCCTGTTCGTTTTGTGAGGAGTGCATGGAAGGATCGTCGGCCGCCACCACCACCAGTCCGCCATGCGCCCCGGTAATGGCCGAGTTAATAAAAGCATCGGCAGCCACATTCAGCCCGACATGTTTCATGCTCACCAGTGCCCGTTTACCGGCATACGACATACCTATGGCAGCCTCCATGGCTGTTTTTTCGTTGGTAAACCACTGTGAAGCAATGTGTTTCTCTTTGGCTTCTTTGGAAGCCTGAATATATTCGGTAATCTCGGTGGAAGGGGTCCCGGGGTAAGCAAAAACGCCGGAAATACCGGCATCTACAGCGCCCTGGGCAATCGCCTCATCACCTAAAAGCAGTAACTTGTCCATTCATTCTGTTTTTATATTTCTGACTATTATAAAATGCATGCAAAGGTACCACTTTTCAACCGTTTGCATTCCGGCAGACCGGAATCTATAATAATTTTAAATTGAACAAAAAGCCTTACTTTTGTTCAAAATTTTACATGAATTTTCTGGCACACGCCCATCTTTCGGGTAATAACGACAAGCTGCTCACAGGCAATCTGATGGCCGATGCCGTTAAAGGGAAGCAATGGCAGAGTTTTCCCACGGACATCCGGCAAGGCATCTTATTACACAGACATATTGATGTTTTTACCGACCGGCACCCTCTGGTCAGAAAAAGCAAAGCCATTGTACGGAGCCATTACGGACATTATTCGGGGGTCGTCACCGACCTCTATTTCGATCATTTTCTTGCGGCCGGTTGGCCCCGGTATGCCCACTCGGAGCTATCGGATTTTACACGTCATGTTTATTCCGTTTTGGCACGCCATTATTCTATTCTTCCAAAGAAAACTCGCCGGATGCTACCTTTTATGATGGCCCAAAACTGGTTGCATGGATATGCTTCGCCCAACGAGTTGGAAAGGATTTTTTATCAAATGGACCGTCGTACCGGATTTCGTTCCGGAATGAAATCAGCCGTTCGGGTACTGACACGACATTACCTCGAAATACAGGATCTTTTTACGGAATTTTATCCCCAACTTCAACGGGAAACAGAAACCATTCGCAGAGAATGGGCTTTGCAACTCACACAGAAACAGCAAATAACGCACTAAATCCCGTAATACTTTACGGAACCAAAACAAAGAAGGTCATTTCATTCGGAAAGCCATCAAGTTTTCAATTGGGCCGGTTCCAGCCGGGGCTTTGCTTTTGCGATTTATAATCCTGAGTAAAAGCGCATTCAATACCCTTTTTCCGGATCTTTTTGTTGTGTCCGATCTTTGTTTCGGGAAACCGGCCCTCTTTCTTCACCAAAATAGTTATGGCCATGGCAGCAACCGCAAAAGCCATCAAAAAAACCGCTAACAAAATTACTTTCAACATTCGGCAAAATTAAGAATAAACCGTCAAAACCAGTTTCCTTCTCCCTCCGTTTCGCCTGAATTCGCAAAAATAAATCCCCTGCCAAATACCGGTATTTAACCGGTGGTGACTAATGGGAATGGTCAATGAAGTACCCAGAATGGCCGATTTAAAATGGGCCGGCATATCATCGGTGCCCTCCAGCACATGGGTATAAAAGGGCGCGCCCTCGGGAGCCATCCTGGTAAACAAAGTATCGAGATCGGTACGTACATCCGGATCGGCATTTTCGTTGAGCATGAGGGCAGCGGAAGTGTGTTTTAGAAAAATGTTCAGCAATCCTGTTTCGGGCAGTTGTCCCAACGCTTCGAGAACAATGTCATCAATCAGGTGAAAACCTTTTGCGAAAGCGGGAAGCGTTATTTCTTTTTGTACCACCATACTGTCCAATTTATACAAATACCTTATTACAAAATTAAATGAAAAAACCATTCCTTCATTAAAAAACGAAAGCCCTGCAAAATGCAGAGCTTTCGCGACTTATTGTTTACTGACAAATTATTTTTTGATACCGGCAATTTCTTCCAGCATATCGGTTGTCAGCGACTTGGGCCGTTCGATGGCGTATCCGAGACCACGATCCCAGGTAATGTTGGCCAACACACCCATGGCACGTCCCACACCAAACAATACGGTATAGAAATCGTATTCTTTCAAGCCGTAGTGCCACTGGATGACGCCCGAATGGGCATCCACATTGGGCCACGGGTTTTTGGCTTTGCCATGTTCACGCAAAATGTCGGGGACCACATCGTACAAACGGGAAACAAATTTGAAGATGGGATCATCGGGCAAATGTTTCAGGGCAAATTCACGCTGTGCCATATACCGCGGGTCGGTTTTCCGCAGCACGGCATGGCCGTATCCCGGAATCACCTGGCCGCTGTTGAGCGTTTCCCAGACAAATTTTTTCATTTCTTCTTCACTGGGCAATTTGCCATCCATTTTTTTCATCACACCCTGAATCCATTTCAGTACTTCCTGGTTAGCCAAACCGTGTAGCGGACCGGCAAGGCCGTTCAAACCGGCCGAAAGCGAATAATAAGCATCCGAAAGTGCTGAGGCCACCAGGTGCGTAGTATGGGCACTCACATTACCCGATTCGTGGTCGGAGTGGATAATGAAATACATGCGGGCCACATCATCGTAAGGCTCGGGTAATCCCATCATATGGGCAAAGTTGCCGCCGAGGTCCAAATCGGGATCCGCCGGAATGTGGACATCCCCTTTGTACTTCATACGGTAAATATAAGCGGCAATGATGGGTAAGCGTGCAATCAGGTCGGTGGCATCTTCATACATGGGTTCCCAAGCCGTCATTTTGTTAAACCCTTCGGCATAGAATTTGGCAAATTTGGACTCGCGCTGCATGGACAAAACGGCTGCCGAGAACATGGTCATGGGATGGGTGTCGCGGGGCATGGTCCTGAGCAAGTCAAAAACATACTGCGGCACGGTGCGCCTGTGTTTGAACTCTTCCACAATTTCTTTGGTTTCTTCCAAAGTAGGCACATCGCCGGTAAGCAGATAATACCAAAAAGCTTCTACGTAAGGATAATCTTTTCCTTCGGGTTTGGGAATAATTTCCATCACTTCCGGAATGGTTTTTCCGCGAAAACGAATCCCTTCGTAAGGATCAAGATAAGATATATCGGTGGTGAGGCCTTTTACGCCCCGCATACCGTTAATGGTTTGGGAAATGGTCACTTCACCCACTTTTACATCGCCGTATTCTTTCAACAGACGGGTTGTCCGCGGACGGTGGGCTTCAATTTTTTCTTTTAACTTTTCTTTTAATGTTGCCATAAGTTTTAATTTTTATTCAGCAAAAGCTGACAGTTAAGAACAAAAACAAAATTGAAAAACCTCCAACATCATGGTTCAAGGTATTTTCATTACGTGTCAAAGATACGACAATTTACCCCTGTTTATTTACTTCATAAATGGTTTCAATGTAAATTTTTACGTGTTCTAAATTGAAAAACACCTCTTGTTTTGTTATTTTATTAACAATATATTTGCGGAATTTTCTTCAATTCGATTGAGAGGTACCTTTCACCAAAAGATTAAGAAGGAATATGAATTACAAAAACATGTTGTAAATTCGAGATTTTCCTGCAATTTTGCAGATGAAATAATGGTATGCTTTTTTACCGATAATGGAATATAATTTCAACCCAAAATAATACGAATACCATGAAAAACAAATCGTTTACCATTAACTGGACCAAAGTGGACGAAGCGCCTGCTCTGGCCAGTTATTCGTTTTTACCCATTGCACGGGCTTTCACCAAATCGTCAGGAGTGAATATTGTCACCAGCAACATTTCGCTGGCCGGCAGAATTCTGGCAAATTTTCCCGATTACCTGAAAGAGGATCAAAAAGTAGAAGATGACCTGGCCCTTTTGGGCAAATTGGTTCTCCAACCGGATGCCAATGTCATTAAACTGCCCAACATCAGCGCATCGGTCCCCCAACTAAAAGACGCCATCAAAGAATTACAAAGCAAAGGATATGCCGTTCCCGATTATCCCGAAGAGCCCCAAACGGAGGAGGAACAGCAACTTGCCAAACGTTATTCCGTAGTTTTGGGCAGTGCCGTTAACCCGGTTTTACGCCAGGGAAACTCCGACCGCCGGGCTGCCGATTCGGTCAAACGCAATGCACAAAAACATCCGCATAAGCTGATGAAACCTTACAGCAGCGATTGCAGAAGTCATGTAGCCCATATGAATGCCGGTGATTTTTACGGAAATGAAAAATCGGTGGTTACCGAAAAAGGCGTTCCTTTTAAAATAGAACTGATTACCGCCGATGGAAAAACCATCACGTTAAAAGACGGATTGGAATCGGCCGATGGCGAAGTACTGGATGGCACTTTTATGAGTACCAAAGCCTTGAGAGAGTTTTACGCCGAACAAATCGAAGAGGCCAAAAAACAAAACCTTCTGTTTTCGGTGCACCTGAAAGCCACCATGATGAAAGTGTCCGATCCCGTTTTGTTCGGCCATGCCGTGGATGTGTTTTTCAGGGAAGTTTTTGAAAAATATGCCGAAGAACTTAACTCCATCGGGTTTAATCCCAATTTCGGATTGGGCGACCTGTATAAAAAGCTGGAAAAACTTCCGGCCGAAAAAGCGGAAGAAATTAAAAAAGCTATCCAAGAGGCATTTAAAACCAAACCCGATGTGGCCATGGTGGATTCTGCCAACGGCATCACCAATTTGCACGCCCCCAACAAAATCATCATTGATGCTTCCATGCCGGTGGTTATCCGCGATGGCGGGAAGATGTGGGGAGCTGATGACCAATTACATGAAACCAAAGCGGTCATTCCCGACAGATGTTATTCCACTTTTTACCAGGTGGTAATGGACGACTGCAAAGCCAACGGCCAGTTTGACCCTGCCACCATGGGCAGTGTACAAAACGTCGGGTTGATGGCACAAAAAGCCGAAGAATACGGCTCCCATCCCACCACTTTTGAAATTCCCGCTACCGGTACGGTCAAAGTTGTGGATGACCAAGGGAATGTACTACTGGAACACGCCGTGGAAAAAGGGGATGTATGGAGAATGTCACGCGCCAAAGATATCCCCATTAGAGATTGGGTAAAATTGGCTGTCAACCGGGCCAAAGCCACCGGTTATCCCACCATTTTCTGGTTAGACAAAAACAGGGCACACGATGCGCAAATGATTAAAAAGGTGGAAACCTACCTCAAAGAGTATGATTTGACCGGCCTGGACATCCGCATCATGGCACCGGACGAAGCCATGCGTTTTACATTAAATGAAGTCAGAAAAGGCAACAACGTTATTTCCGTTTCGGGGAATGTCATCAGGGATTACCTGACCGATCTTTTCCCCATTCTGGAGCTGGGAACCAGTGCACGCATGCTTTCCATCGTCCCGTTGCTTGCCGGAGGCGGATTGTTTGAAACCGGTGCCGGTGGCTCGGCCCCCAAACATGTGCAGCAGTTTTTGAAAGAAGGACACTTGCGTTGGGATTCGTTGGGTGAGTTTTTAGCTCTGATGGTATCCCTTGAATTTATGGGAGATAAATACAATGACAACCGGCTGAAGGTACTTTCCAAAACTTTAGACAAAGCGGTTGAAACTTATCTTGAAAACGAAAAATCGCCTTCGCGCAAAGCCGGCGAACTGGATAACCGGGGAAGTCACTTTTATCTGGCCCAATATTGGGCTATGGCTTTGGCCGAACAAAATGAAAACCGGGAGCTGAAAGCACAGTTTACCGAAGTTGCCAAACAAATGACCGAAAACGAA
>CAYYRE010000163.1:0-6360 GCA_964473895.1 uncultured Lentimicrobiaceae bacterium
AAAAAACACTTCTTCTAGGGATGATCTTTCTTTTCCCACTGGTTTCTGTTGCACAACAGCAACCGCTAAAAAAACAAAAAAATAGTTATTATCTAAAATTCGGTGTCGGTTTGTACCTGGATATTAGTAATGAATGGTTGGACTATTATGCCGATCGGGTTGCACCGATGGTAAACGGACAGCAAATATGGATAGAAGGGGGTATTAGGCTGAATGACGGATTGATCATAACGGCAGGGATAATGCATGTTACGTTGGAACGGATGGTCGGTTTAAGTAATAATGCAGGATGGCAAATAAAGTACAATATCAGGAATTATGCATTTGGCCTAGGTGATGAGTTTAAATTGGGAAAACACAGCCGTTTGATGCCCCAACTGGCTTTTGTGGTAAACTGGTCAAAGGTATTAAGGGTTTATTATTTTGGAAATTATGATAATTCCGGGAACTTAACTTTGAATTCTGAGATTTATAATGAGCCTGACACTGAGGCAGGTGCTGTTTTTAATCTGGATTATTACTATCAGTTCAAAGATAAATTGTTTTTGGGCGTAAGAGGTGGGGTTTATTATGTTCGTGGAATGGAGGGGATCACATTAACCCCGATTCTCGGTGTTAAGTTTTGATACCGCAAAATCATTTTCTCTACTTTTCAGCAGCAAGGCCGGCTGAAAGGTGGAGAATAAAAGTCGTTATTTAAAAAATCCCCACCCGGGCGCATTTGCAATGCGTTCGCAGATGAATCGCATACACGCCATAAGCGATAATTTTATACTTTTGTGTTATGTCGGAAAAGTACAAATTTTATAATGAAGAAGGTATTTATTTCATTACACCAACCATTGTAAACTGGATAGATCTATTTACCAGGCAGGTTTATAGCGAATTGGTACTTGATTCATTAAGGTATTGTCAAAATAAAAAAGGCTTGATTATTCATGCATGGTGTATCATGCCAAGCCATTTACATTTAATTATTAGCAAGTCTGGCAATGAAACATTATCGGGTATTATCAGAGATTTTAAGAAGTTCACATCCAAAGCAATAATAGACGAGATTTGTAATATAAATGAGAGTAGAAAAGAATGGTTGCTTAGAGAATTTAAAGTGGCTGGAATACCATTAAAAAGAATTAGTAAATACAAGGTTTGGCAAGATGGAAATCATCCGGTAGAGTTGGATTCAAATAAGATGTTGGAACAACGCTTATTCTATTTACATAATAATCCTGTTGAACAAGGTATTGTATTCCGGGCTGAAGATTACGTTTATAGTTCAGCCATTGATTATTGCGATGGAAAAGGATTATTGGATATAGCGTTAATTGAATGATGTTTTATGGGGGTTTATAATAGCGTATGGAAAATGGTAAACCCAGCGGATTATTTGACTACAAAATTCGATGCAAATTATAAAGCAATACCCAATTCAAACTGTAATTAAAAATTAAAATTATGAAAAAAATAATTTATATCGCTTTGGTCGTTTTTGTCAGTATAGCCACTGCCAAAGCACAAGATGCACAATATGCTAAAGATCTGATGAATAGAAAAGATGTAACAATTAATCAAATTCCTGTTTTGCTGCTTGATAAGGCTTCTTTGATTCAGAAATTTGGACAGCCTTTGTCGGTTAGCCCGTATTTTAATGAAATGCAAAATATTCAAGGCGATTTTTACAATTACAACGGGGTTAGATTTTATGTTGAAAGGGGGTGGGTCATGAATTTTGTTGTAACAGGTAAACAATACAGTATTACCCCACATAACATAAAGGTTGGAGATAATATCAACAAACTAAAGCCGTACTTTCCAATAAGTTTCAAAAATATGAAAGCCAATTCAAAAGGATATGTGGTTGGGGTTAACATTAAAGATGAAGATAGTTTCCTTTATGTCCAAGCCGATACCCACTATATCATCACCAAAATATCAGTTATTTCTTATTGATTTCTAACCCGAGGCTCGTCCGCGTTTGTAACGCGGATGAGTGTGCGGTGTTTTTCTCCTTTCCGGTCGAACAAAACATGAAAGGAGAAGCAACCCCGCACGTATCACTTAATAGGAAGTCACAAAGGCGTAACCCATGTTTTTCCAACCTTTCAGGCCGCCGCTGCACCAGCCTGCCCCGGCCTGAAAGGTTTACATCAAATCCGTCCTTTTGAATTTTTCAAGATGTTGTACAGAAATTCCCTGGCCCTGAAAAGCTGGGCTTTTACTGTCCCTAAGGGTAAATTCAGCTCTTTGGTGATTTCCTCGTAGCTGTATTCCTTAAAATAGCGTAATTCGATGAGTTTTTTGTAATGCGGTTTTAGCTTGTCCACCACATCGTGCATCAACTCAATTTTTTGCGAACGGATAAACTGTTCCTCCGGGTCCGGGTTTTCTGTAGCAAGGCGTGTCGGAGGGTCGTCTTCGGTTTGGCCCGGCAGGCCTTCCACCGCACGGGATGTTTTGGTGCGGCTGCGCAGATAGTCGATACAGTTGTTGGTCGCTATCTTAAACAGCCAGGTGCTGAAAGCAAATTCCGGGGTGTATTGGTTCAGGTTTTTAAATGCTTTTCCGAAAGCTTCCATGGTGAGGTCTTCCGCATCATGCGGGTTTTGTGTCATTTTTAACATCACAAAATAAACCCCATCGTAATAATGGCGCAACAGTTCGGCATAAGCACTTTGGTCGCCCTCCTGTAAGGCCCTCCGGATGAGCCGGTAGTCCCTCCATCCTTTTTCCGTAAGGTGTTCGTTTACTTCCATTGTGCCGGTTTTGTAAACAATCCCCAAAATCCCAACAAAAGCATCAAAACAAGATGAACGGGTTCCCAACAAAGCGAAAACCACAGTAATCCTTTCTCCTGCAAACGTTCCAACGCTTTTTTGTGGATTACGGCCCGCAAAATAAACCTGACACCGGCACCGCCTGCAACCAGCCACAGCAACAGCGGTTTTTGCATGCCGAGTATCACAAGCCAAACAAACCCCGTGTAATACAAAACAAGACCCGAAGAGAAAATCCCGAGCAACAATTTGAATTGCGGCTTATAATCTTTTCCGGTGGTCAGGTGTCGCCGCTTTTGCCGTATCCATTCGCCCAAAGTGGTTTTGGGTTCCGAATACACAAAAGCTTCCGGCGACAGTTCCACCCGTGTGTTCTCCTGTTTGGACACTTCGTTAATAAACAAATCATCATCGCCCGAAGCCACATGGTAATGGGCAATAAAACCTTTGTTTTTTAAAAACAGCGATTTCCGGTACGAAAGGTTGCGTCCCACACCCATATACGGTTTTCCCGCAAGGGCAAACGAAAGGTACTGCAGAGCCACCACAAAAGTATCGTACCGTATCAACCGGTTCAAAAAACCTTTTTTACGCATATACGGTCCGTAACCAATGACTACCTCCGTCTGTTCATCATATTGCGAGGCCATACGGCGGATCCAAAACGGTGAAGCCGGCCGGCAATCAGCATCGGTCAGCAATAAAATATCGTGTGCTGCCGATTTAATGCCAATGGAAAGCGGAAATTTCTTCCCGTGAAAAAAATTCAGGTCCTGTTCGATGGTAATGACTTTCAAATGCGGATACCGGTGTTGCATCTCTTTCAGAAAATCGGCTGTTTCGTCATCCGAAGCATGGTTCACCACCACCACTTCATAGTCCGGGTATTGCTGGTTTAAAATGTCCGGCAGGTATTTTTTCAGGTGGTGGACTTCGTTGCGGGCTGCCAGGATCACCGATACGGGAGGCCGTTCCGCCGGGCGGGGAGACGGTATCTTTGCGAATGCCAATCGCGTAAAAAAGAAAAGATAATAAAATACCTGAACCGCCAAAGCAACAAAAAACAAAACGATGGCTGTGATTTCAACGGAAGTAAAAAAACTCATTGGCCGGGTCATTTTATGCAAGCAAAGATATTGATTTTCCCGGGCACTCCAACCTTTTGCAAAAACCATCGGAAACCAAACCGGGAATAACCCTATCTTTGCCGGAAATTTGGAAGATTTTATGCAGTTTGCGTTATTAAAAACCGATGATAAAACCGCTGCCAGGGCGGGAGAAATCATCACGGATCACGGAAAAATTCAAACCCCCATTTTTATGCCCGTGGGTACGGCCGGAACGGTCAAAGGCGTCCATATCCGCGATGTAAAAGAAGATGTCAAGGCACAAATCATCCTCGGCAATACCTACCACCTTTACCTGCGTCCGGGTACCGAAATCATTGAACAAGCCGGCGGATTACACCGTTTTAACGGATGGGATGGCGCCATACTCACCGACAGCGGCGGATACCAGGTTTATTCTCTTTCCGGAACACGCAAGCTGGACCCTGAAGGGGTACTTTTCCGCTCGCATATCGACGGATCCAAACACCGGTTTACCCCCGAAAACGTTATCGATACGCAACGCAGCCTCGGTTCCGACATCATGATGGCTTTCGACGAGTGTACCCCTTATCCGTGCGATTACGATTATGCGGCAAACTCCATGGAAATAACACACAAATGGCTGGCCCGGTGTGTGAAAAGAGTGGCCGAAACCGAACCGAAATACGGCTACGGTCAAAGTCTGTTTCCCATCGTGCAGGGAAGTACCTACCGCGATTTGCGTACCCGTTCCGCCGAAGTAATTGCTTCGTATGGTGCCGACGGTAACGCCATTGGCGGCCTTTCGGTAGGCGAACCCCACGAAGTGATGTACGAACTCACCGACTTGGTATGCCGTATTTTACCGAAAGACAAACCCCGTTATTTGATGGGCGTGGGCACCCCCGAAAACATACTCGAAAGCATCGCACTCGGCGTGGATATGTTCGATTGTGTGATGCCTACCCGCAACGGTCGCAATGGCATGTTGTTTACCCGCAACGGCATCATCAACATTAAAAACAAAAAATGGGAAAACGATTTTTCGCCGGTCGACCCCGACGGAACCTCTTTTGTTGACCATGCCTATTCGCGGGCTTATCTGCGTCACCTCTTCTCCGCCAGGGAAATCCTCGGCGGCATGATCGCCAGCCAGCACAACATCGCTTTTTATCTGTGGTTAGTACGCCAGGCACGGCAACATATTTTACAAGGCGATTTCGCCCGGTGGAAAAACCAAATGGTTCCCCGGATAAAACAAAGACTCTGAAACCGCAATAACCATTACCATCTGCAAAAAATAATGTATCTTTCAGCGGAAATAAACCAAGGACTTTCAAGGAGAAACAGGCGGCTATGAAAATTATCGACTGGTATATCATCAAAAAATACTTCGGTACGTTTGTCTATTCGCTGACCCTGCTTATCCTGGTGGTGATTGTATTCGATATTTCCGAAAAAATCGATACCTTTATCCGCCACAATGCCCCGTTGCATGCCATTATTTTCGATTACTACCTGAATTTTATTCCTTATTTTGTTAACCTTTTTATCTATCTCTTTTCTTTCATAGCGGTGGTTTTTTTTACATCGCGGTTGGCCGGTAATTCCGAAATTATCGCCATGCTCAGCAGCGGGATCAGCTTCCGCAGATTGCTGGTGCCTTACATGATAGTGGCCATCTTCCTGGCCATCTTTTCCTTTGTTTTGCGGAGTTTTTTGCTTCCCCACACCAATCACAACCTCCGTATTTTTATGAACAAATATGTGGATAACCTTGTCAAAGACAAAGAACGCAATATCCATGTGCAGCTCAAACCCGGGACGTTTGCCTATGTCGAATCGTACAATGCCAAACGGTACACCGGTTACCGTTTTGCCCTCGAAAAATTCAAAGGCGAACGGCTCGTATATAAACTCAACTCGCGAAAAATCATGTACGATACGGTGGCGCGCAAATGGGTCATCTACGATTATTATATTTTGAAATTCGACAGCCTCGGAAACCAAACGTTGCAAAGCGGATACCTGAAAGACACTACCCTGGCCCTCAAACCCACCGATCTTTACAAAATCAAGCAACGGTACGAAGAGATGAACTATTTTCAGCTCAGGGATTATATCCGCAAGGAAAAAGCACGCGGTTCCCTTTCGTACAAGCATTACGAGGTGGAAGAGTACAAGCGGTATGCCGGGCCGGTAGCCATTTTAATATTAACGTTGCTCGGTGTTTCGCTCACCAGCCGTAAGGTGCGGGGCGGCATGGGTATGCATCTCGGCCTGGGTCTGTTGCTGGCGTTTACTTACATTTTGCTCATGCAAATCTCCGTGGTTTTTTCCACCCAGGGCAACCTGCCCCCTTCCATCGGCGTCTGGGTCCCCAATTTCATTTATCTGATGATTGCTTTGTATCTTCTGAAAAGAGCACCCAAATAACGGATCCCTGAATTTTTGATTTTCTTTTGGGCGCCCGGGCGTAGCCTCCGTTATAGTTGCGG
>CAYYRE010000164.1:0-6233 GCA_964473895.1 uncultured Lentimicrobiaceae bacterium
TCCGCCACGGTGGCCCTTTCGCCCGGCTACTGCCTGCTATTGCTGCCGCAGCAACTTCCCGGTGAAAAATACCCTTGCGAAACCTCTCCCAAAAATCCAATACACCAAAACCTTTCGTTTTTCCGTGAAAACGAGGTTATTTTTTCACAGGAAAACAGTAATTTTGGGAAATCAACCAAACCGTAAGTTAAAATGAAAAAGCATTTCCCTGCTCTTCGGGCCGTATCATTCCTTTTGATAGTCCTGATGGCCTTTCCGTCCAGTATTGTGGCAAAGAAAAAGCAAACCTCAAAAAAGAAACCGGCATCCGGTATGCTGCCCGCCGAAATGTTCAAAGCATTGCGTTACCGTAACATCGGCCCGTTTCGTGGCGGCCGTTCGGTGGCTGTGGCAGGCAATGTACATCAACCCCTGACTTTTTATTTCGGTGGTGCTGCCGGCGGGGTATGGAAAACCACCAACGGCGGTATCACCTGGAAAAACGTATCCGATGCCTATTTTAAAACGGCTGCCGTGGGAGCACTGGCCGTAGCCCCTTCCGATCCGAATGTGATTTATGCCGGCATGGGAGAACCTTTTATCCGGGGCAACATGGCCACCGGCGACGGTGTTTATAAATCAACCGACGGTGGAAAAACCTGGCATTCCTGCGGTTTGAAAAATACCCGCGTCATCAGCCAAATTGTGGTGAGCCCTGTGAACCCACAGGTGGTTTTTGTGGCAGCCCTCGGACATGTTTTTGCTAATAATCCCCAACGGGGGATATACCGCTCCGTTAACGGCGGAAAAACCTGGCAAAAAGTACTTTTTGTAAACGACAGTACGGGAGCTTCCTGCGTGGCCATGGATCCGCACAATCCGCGTATTTTGTTTGCCGGTATGTGGCAGGCTTTTCGTAAACCCTGGATGATGTCCAGTGGCGGGAAAGGGAGCGGATTGTATTACTCCGAAGATGGGGGCGATAGCTGGAAAAATATTTCCAAAAACCCCGGCTTGCCCAAAGGAATCCTCGGGAAAATTACCGTTTCCGTTTCGGGTGCCGATCCCAACCGCGTTTATGCTTTTATTGAAGCAAAAAACGGCGGCGTTTTTCGCTCTGATGATGGCGGAAAAACCTGGTCACGCCGTTATCACCGGTCGGAACTGACACAACGTGCCTGGTATTTCGGACGGGTGTTTGCCGATCCGAAAAACAAAAACAGGGTTTATGCCCCACAAGTGTCGGGCCTGTTTCGTTCCGATGATGGCGGTGACCATTTTTATCCCCTCCGTACCCCCCACGGCGATAACCATGTGCTTTGGATAAACCCTGATAACCCGCAAATTATGATTGGCGGGAACGATGGTGGTGCTTCGGTAACCTACGACGGGGGAAAGTCCTGGTCGTCGGAAAATAACCAGCCCACGGCACAGTTTTACCATGTGGCGGTGGACCACCGGTTTCCCTATCATATTTTCGGGGCCCAACAGGACAATTCCACCGTGGAAATCCTGAGCCGTACGTCCGGTTACGGCATTACCGACAAAGACTGGTGGCCTTCGGCCGGAGGCGAAAGTGGCTTTGTGATTCCCGATCTGCGCAATCCTAACGTGACTTTCGGCGGCAGCTACGACGGCGTGCTGGTAAAATACAACCGCAAAACCGGCGATCGTCAGCGCATCGATGTCTGGCCCGACAATCCTATGGGCTATGGCGCCGACAGCCTGCGCGACCGTTTCCAGTGGACATTCCCCATTTTGCAGTCACAACACCATCCCAACGAGCTTTATACCTGCTCGCAATTTGTGTACCGCAGTACCAATGAGGGTATGAGCTGGACACGCATCAGCCCCGACCTGACACGCAACGATAAATCCAAACAAAAGCCTTCGGGAGGGCCCATAACCAAAGACAATACGGCGGTGGAATATTACAATACGATTTTCACTTTTGCCGAATCGCCGGTAAAAGCCGGTGTGTTTTGGGCTGGTTCCGATGATGGCTTGATTCATGTAAGTACCGATAACGGTAAATCATGGCAAAACGTAACTCCAAAAAATTTACCCCCATGGACAACCATCAGTACCATCGAGCCATCACACTTTAAGGCAGGTACCGCTTTTGTGGCGGCACGCCGCTACCGGTTGGATGATTACACACCTTATATGTATAAAACCACCGACTACGGGAAACATTGGACAGAAATAACTGCCGGCATGCCCCGGGACGAATCGGTTTTTGTAATCCGGCAGGATGTGAAAAACCCCGATTTGCTTTTTGCAGGAACCTTACGGGGCGTTTACATTTCGTTCAACGGCGGAAAAATGTGGCAGGCGTTACGGCTGAACCTGCCGCCGGTACCTGTTCGCGATATGGCTGTACAGCCCGAAGCCAACGATCTGGTGCTGGCTACCCACGGCAGGGCTTTCTGGATTTTGGATCACCTCGAAGTATTGCGGCAAATGAACCCGGCAGTGTCCCATGACAGTATTTATCTTTTCCAACCGGCAAAAACGTATTTGACTACCGGCAGAAGTTTCCACTATCCCGGAATGACCGTGGGGGAAAACCCTGCCAATGGGCTGGTGCTTTTTTATTACCTCCGGGAAAAACCGGGAAATGGCGATACGGTGAAACTTACCTTGCTAACGCAAAAGGGGGATACCATCACCGCTTTTTCCAACCGGACAGGGCGAAACGGACAGCCGGTCCACCGGCCGAAAGGCTTTTATCCCGACACCACTAAAGTATATGGCGGAGCGCTGCCGGCCCGCCAAGGGTTGAACCGTTATGTGTGGAATTTGCGTTATCCGGAGGCCACACGTGTCCCTGGCGCCATCTTTTGGGGCGGCGGACTGGCCGGTCCGAAAATTGTTCCCGGAACCTACCGTGCGGTGTTGTCGCTCAACGGTAAACCGGTGGCAAGCAGGGATTTCAAAGTGGCATTAGACCCACGGTACCACGCCACACAAGAGGATTTGCAAAAACAGTTTGATTTTCTGATGCAGGTGCACAAAAAACTGGATGAAACGCAGCGTGCCATTTTAAAGATCCGAAAAGTAAAAAGCCGGTTGCAGGGATACCTTGCCCAGTTGCAGGGGTATGATAAACTGGATACGCTACAAAAGGTGGCCCGGCCTTTGCTGAAACAACTGGATATTATTGAAAACCGGCTGATACAAACCCGTTCGCATGCCCACGAAGACCCCTTGAATTATCCGGTGAAACTGAATAACAAGCTCACCGAATTGGCCTCGGCTGCCGGTTCGTCGTATCATGCTCCTACGCAGCAAGAGTATGAAGTATTTGACATGTTATCGAAGAAAATTGATGCACAGTTACGAATGTTGCATCCCCTGTTGACAAACGGGCTTCGGAAATTTGATGCGCTGGTACAAGCGTTGCACGTACCGGCGGTTTATGTGCAGGAGGGGAAATGAAGAATGAAAAATGAAGAATGAAAAAGGTGCGGGGTTGGTTCTTGAATATCAAACACCGATTTTTGATTTCAGATTTTGTGTTTGTCTGCGCCTGTGAATAAATTCATGGGAATAGCCCGTAGGCTCATTACCTCCCCCGCATTGGGCATTCACGCTCAAAGATAATGTCAAACTTATCTCCCTATTTTAGTCCAATTCCGAGCTGTTATGCGTAGGCCGGTGTCTCTTGCTCATTGGGTTCTGTGCCATAGGTACGCCAACGGAGCAACCCGATAAGGAAATGGGCGATTTTCATCGTCCTATGTTGTACCTTGTCCTATTTGTCAGCGGCAGGCTCCGGAGGAGTTCCTTTGGCAGATGGCAGCGGCAGCGCCCGGCAGCCGGTGGTGTGGTTTTTGCCGGCAGGCGGAGGCTGAGGTACGAAGCCCACGCACTGACGTTGCAAAACCCGCCACAGACAACGGGACTAAAGCGGACAGCCCGTGAAAGCCTTTGCGTTGGCCCGCCGAAAAAAAGAAGATATTTTTATGGATTTTGCGGCAATTGCTTGTCAGATCAAAAAATCTTTTTACCTTTGCACCCCGATTTGGCAGTGGAATAGATAAAAACTGCTGAAACATACGAAGTTAAAGGAACCTGATAAGGTAAAACGTTATAGGTTCGACGGCGAGAAAAAAGCCCAAAAAAGATCGCTGTTGTTTTGAAACGCCAACCTTTTCATAATTCCTTCAACTTTATTACGGTAAAAAGTATTTTCGATTAAAATATTTTTTACTTTTGCGCCTCCAAAAAACGAGGATATACAGAATTAATTAAAGTTGATATGCCTACAATACAACAGTTAGTAAGAAAAGGACGCAAGAAGCTGATTGACAAAAGTAAATCGCCTGCGTTGGATTCGTGTCCGCAACGTCGGGGGGTGTGTGTAAGGGTTTACACCACCACGCCGAAAAAACCTAATTCTGCCATGCGTAAAGTGGCCAGGGTACGTTTAACCAATGGGAAAGAGGTGAATGCTTACATTCCCGGAGAAGGTCATAACCTGCAGGAGCACTCCATTGTGATGATCCGCGGCGGCCGTGTAAAAGACCTGCCGGGTGTGCGTTATCACATCATTCGCGGGGCTTTGGATACCTCCGGTGTGGAAGGCCGTACCCAGCGCCGTTCGAAATACGGAACCAAACGTCCCAAGAAAAAATAAAGTTTAGTTTGACCACTATTTAAGCTCACAATATAATGAGAAAAGCAAAACCTAAAAAACGAATCATTCTGCCCGACCCGCGGTTTAACGATGTGTTGGTGACAAAGTTTGTCAATAACATCATGCTGAAGGGTAAGAAAAGCATTGCTTTTAAAATCTTTTATGAAGCCATGGATATTGTGGCTTCCAAAATTGGGGAAGAAGAAAATGCCTTGGACGTGTGGAAAAAAGCACTGGCCAATGTAACCCCTTCGGTGGAGGTGCGTAGCCGTCGTATCGGAGGTGCCACTTTTCAAATTCCTTCCGAAATCCGTCCCGGCCGCAAACAGTCTATCGGTATGAAAAACCTCATTGGTTTTGCCCGTAAACGGCACGAAAAAACCATGGGGCAAAAACTGGCCGGTGAAATATTGGCTGCTTACAAAGAAGAAGGTGCCGCTTATAAGAAAAAAGAAGATACGCACCGTATGGCCGAAGCCAATAAAGCATTTTCTCATTTCAGGTTTTAAATGTTGACTCAGCATACGTTAAGATAAGATGGCAACACCGCAAACAAATAACAAACTGAAATTCACCCGTAACATTGGGATCATGGCACACATTGATGCCGGAAAAACCACTGTTACCGAGCGGATTCTTTTCTATACCGGAAAGAATTACAAGATTGGTGAAGTGCATGAAGGTGCTGCCACCATGGACTGGATGGTGCAGGAACAGGAACGCGGAATTACCATTACTTCCGCGGCGACGACTGTTTTCTGGGAATTGGATGGCAAAAAGCATAAAATCAATATTATTGATACCCCCGGGCACGTTGACTTTACCGTTGAAGTGGAGCGCTCACTACGCGTTTTGGATGGTGCCGTAGGACTGTTCTGCGCCGTAGGTGGTGTGGAACCGCAATCGGAAACGGTATGGCGTCAGGCCAATAAATACAATGTGCCGCGTATCAGTTTTGTGAATAAAATGGACCGGGCCGGGGCCGATTTCTTTGGTGTGATCGATCAGATCAAAGAACGTTTGGGAGCCAACCCTGTTCCGATACAAATCCCCATTGGCGCCGAGGAAGATTTCCAGGGCGTGGTTGATTTGGTAAAAAATAAAGCCTTTGTGTGGGACGATTCCACCAAAGGGGTAAAAATCGTTGAAATTCCCATTCCGGAAGATCTTGAAGATACGGTTTACGAATACCGTATGAAACTGATCGAAGGAGTGGCGGAAGAAAGCGACGAGTTGCTGGAAAAGTTTATGGAAGACCCCGATTCCATTACCGAACAGGAAATGATTGAGGTCATCCGCAAGGCCACACTCGAAATGCGTATCACCCCGGTGATGTGCGGCTCCGCTTTTAAAAATAAGGGGATTCAAATGCTCCTCAATGCCATCATTGAGTTTCTCCCCAGCCCGTTGGATATTGACGCCATTAAAGGGATCAATCCGAAAACAGAGAAAGAAGAAATCCGCAGGCCGGATCCCAACGACCATTTTGCCGCCCTTGCCTTTAAAATTGCTACCGATCCTTACATGGGGCGGCTTTGCTTTTTCCGGGTTTATTCCGGAACATTAAAAGCCGGTTCCTATATTTTAAATGTTTCTACCGGTAAAAAGGAAC
>CAYYRE010000165.1:0-6214 GCA_964473895.1 uncultured Lentimicrobiaceae bacterium
TGACAGGTACGCCGGTTTAGCAAACCGGTGGTTTCAGCCACTCACCCACCTCTCCAAAGGTAGTGCCAAATTAAATCTTATGTCGGGGTAGTAGGATTCGAACCTACGACCCCCTGCTCCCAAAGCAGGTGCGCTAACCGGACTGCGCCATACCCCGTTTTATATATGGTTTTAACATTGCCTTTGACCCTACCGGCTCACCCGTCGGGTTGCGTTCACCGGACGGCACCATACTAAAAAAAGAACGAACTCCTTTTTCTACTCAAAAGGACTGCAAAAATAGAATTTTGTTCTTTATCTACAAAAAAACTTTGACAAAATTTATAACAAAATTTATCTCACACATTAAACCGGATATGCAGAATATCGCCATCCTGTACCACATAGTTTTTGCCTTCCACACGAAATTTACCGGCATCTTTTACAGCCTGTTCCGAACCGTAACGGACAAAATCATCGTAACTCATTACCTCGGCTCGGATAAATCCTCTTTCAAGATCACTGTGAATCACGCCGGCCGCTTGGGGTGCTGTCATTCCCTTATGTATGGTCCAAGCCCTGTTTTCCGTTTTTCCAATGGTAAAAAAGGATTGCAAATCCAGTACATCGTATGCCGCGCGAATTAATTTGTTCACCCCGGGCTCTGTCAAACCGGCATCTTCCAAAAAGGCTTTCCGGTCTTCCACATCCTCCAGTTCAGCTATTTCAGCTTCCAATTCCCCGGCAATAATTAGTATTTTGGCATCAGCCGGCAAAGCTGCCTTTACTTTCTCCACATAGGCATTTCCCGAAATGGCCGAACCATCATCCACATTGCACACATAAATTACCGGCTTTGCGGTAAGCAACAGCAGATCACGAATATACTCTTCATCACCTTCTGCCACAGGTGCATTACTGGCATTCCCGAAGTTCTCCAGATGCTCTTTATAAACCGTCAGGACTTCAATACCTTTTTTGGCTTCTTTATTCCCCGTTTTGGCCAGTTTCTCCAACCGTTGTAATTTACGGTTCACCAAATCCAAGTCACGTACCTGCAATTCAAAATCAACAATTTCCAGATCACGCACCGGATCCACCGAACCTTCGATGTGCGGCAAATTATCATCATCAAAACAGCGAAGCACATGAATCAGCGCATCGGTTTGCTGTACATCGGCCAGAAACTTGTTTCCCACCCCTTCACCGTGGCTGGCTCCCTTGGCCAAACCGGGCAAATCCACAATCTCCACCGTTGCCGGTACCAGTTTATCAGCCGGCAGCAACCGGTCCAGTTCGTACAACCTCGGGTCGGGCACATCCACCACTCCGATATTGGATTTAGTCGCACTGAAAGCATAATTGGAGCTTTCCGCCTTCGTATTCGACATGCAATTGAAAATGGTGGTTTTCCCCGTATTGGTCAAACCGATAATTCCGCAGTTTAAAGCCATCGTTTATTCTTCTTTTTTGAGTTGGCAAAGATAGCGATTTCGTACAGATTCAGGAAAAGAAACCCAATGGCTTCATCAGCGGATATCCTCAACGGAATAAAATACATACGGGCGAAGAAATTGTTATTTCATCGAGATAAAGCAATCTGCCGGTTTCCCCGTTTCTTTTGAAAACCACAATATTGCCCGACTTTTGATTGGCAACCAATAGATACCGGCCATCCGGGGTAAGGGTAAAAAATCTCGGAAAGTCTCCATGAACAGGAAAATTTCCCACCAAAGTCAAATCATTTCCCGAAAGGGAAATTTTGAAAAGGGCTATGGAGTTAAACCCCCGGTTAGAAACATATAAAAACCTGCCATCTTGGGAGCGCTGAATCTCAGCACAATAACTTTTTCCTTTAAAATCCTGCGGCAGGGTTGAAACGGTTTTACCCAAAACCCAGGTGCCATCCGATTGACGGGAAACAATGCTTACCGTATTACCCGTTTCGTTAACCACATACATTTTTTCCGTTTCCGGTGAAAAAACAAAATGCCGTGGACCGGAACCGGGAGGCAGCACAAGCGTTTTCTGCCTTAACGGAACCAACTGCCGGGACAAACTGTCCCAACGCGAAAACAATAGCCGGTTGAGTCCCAAGTCAACGGAAACCACCAAACCATGCCGTCCAAGAAATTTCGATTCATGGGCATGAGCCGTCAGGCCGTCGATTTTATGTTCATCTACATACAACAAATGAGACAACACCCCTTTTTGATTGATCTTTAACACCCCCACCGTACCGCTGCCATAATTCGAGACCAGCACATAGCCCTTATCATTTACCGAAACATGGCACGGATAAGCTCCTCCCGAAGATTGAAAGTTTACCGGTAAAAGGGTATCACCTATTACGGCAAACGATGCCACCTTTCCGCTTTTCGTTTCATTCACTGCCAGCAAAAATTTATGGTCACGGGTAAAAGTTAAAAAACTGGGGTTAGTGGTGTGTGCAATAAGCATGGGCTGCAACAAAGTTCCATCGTCCCCCATACGACACCGGTAAATTCCTTTGCTTTGACCGTTGGTGTAAGTCCCCACGTAAAATTCATATCCACCTTCATGTTGCTGGGCCCATAATCCCATCGGCAACATGAAGCAAAAAACAATTATTCTGAACAGCACGTTCATAAAGTCGCATGTTAAGCGGTCTTTTCCCTCTTCAATTCAGGAAAACAGAAAAAAACCTGATGAAAACCAAGGAATAAAAATAGCATTTTTTGGTTCTGATTCCTGAAAAGTAAAAATTTAAGTTGGTTTTAAGAAAAAAATTTTATAAATTTCGGCCATGAAAACCCCATATAATTACCGGCAAATCATTCTCCTACGTCAAAAGTTTTCATACAACAAAATGAAACATCCTTAAACCAAAAAATCGTCATTCATCATCAATTATTGTTTTTCTTATCAAAAAGGAGGTGCATCATGAAAAAAAATTACTTACTTCTTCTTTTTATTATGCTGTCACTATCAGCATTGGCTCAGTCTCCCATAAAAGGCACCTGGGGGATCGACGGATATATCAGCACCATTGCTTCAGATAACAATTACACCTATATCGGCGGTCTTTTTGATTACTGTGGGCCCAATACCGGATCCGGAGTAAAAATAAGTGTCACCAATGTCCATCCCGATTTAAATTTCCCCGTTGTGAACGGAAAAGTTGGAGTTGTTATTTCCGATGGCAAAGGAGGATGGTACCTCGGCGGAAGTTTTACCAAAGTGGGAAAATATGAGCGGAACGGTTTTGCACAAATTACTGCCGACGGAACGGTTACGCCTTGGAATCCGGGCTCCGACAAAAAGTTGGGGAAAAATGGCGGAGTAACGGCTATGGCTGTTGATGACAGCGCCGTTTATATTGCAGGTTATTTTTCTCCTCAAGATGGCGTAACAAAATACCTGTTCAAAACCGACAAAGTAACCGGAAAAGTGGATGACACCTGGAATCCTGCCCCGGACAAGGCAGTATTATGTCTAGCCCTAAACAATGACTTCCTCTATGCCGGCGGACGTTTTGAAAAAATCGGCGGAAAGCACCGTGATTTTGTGGCAAGGCTGGACAAAACCAAAGGAAATCTGGACACCGTGTGGTATCCTATACCCGACCACCCTGTTCATGCCATTGTACTCAGCGGACATTCGGTATATATCGGTGGTGAGTTCACTTCCCTTTGGAGCGTTGGTGCAGCATGGTATGCCGCAAAACTCAACGACACAAACGGAGCCCCGATCAACCCGTTTTGGAAACCCTATCCCGATGGCTATGTGGATAAGATAGCCCTTGATGGGAACGAAGTAATCTTGGCAGGTCAGTTTCATCATATACTACGCGACCCCGACACAACCATCAAAAGAACTTTCCTTGCCAGTTTCGGCAATAATGTGGGAAAAGTAAACCGGTTTTGGGATCCTGAACCGGACGGTTTAATCAATGACGTAAAAGTAAAAGACAATGGGATATATGTTTCGGGGGATTTTGAAAATATCGGGAAAAGTGAAACAAGATACATCGCCCGGCTGGACAATGTTCACGGGTATGGATTAGTGGATAATTCCTGGGCTCCCAAAACCGATGGGCCGGTTTATCAAATGGCTTTCAACGGCAACAACCTGTATGTGGGCGGAAACTTTCGCAGTTTTGGGGGTGTCATGCGAAAAAATATCCTCCGTTTTAAAAATTCCGATTTGACACTTGATATGCACTGGAACCCAGAGGCAGGCGATGTGGTTTCAAGTATTGTTCCTGACAACGACTCGGTTTATCTGGCCGGAGGGTTTATCACCGTCGGCAAATATTATTGCCGTTACCTTGCCAAAGTGAGTGCCGCATCCGGTCTTCCGGATACGAATTGGAAATACGGGCCTCATGCACCCGTGCGAGACATGACCATGGAAGGAGACAACCTTTTCGTTTGCGGCTATTTTACCAAAGTGGGAAACGGTGTCGGTTCAGACCATTTCCACACACTTGCCAAAATAAACAAACACACGGGATTCCCCGATTTATCATGGACGCCGGACCCCACCGGAGGGCTTCCCAACGGGGAAATCAATAAAATAATTGCAAACGGCCCTTATGTTTATGCTACCGGCCGGTTTTATAACAATGACCGCACGCAAATTAGGTATTACCTGAAAAGAATTTCGATAAAAAACGGCAAAGAAGACCCCCAATGGGATGCCCATCCCGGCGGACTGGTTTGGGATATGAAAATAAAAAACAATGTACTTTATGCGGCAGGCGATTTCACGCACATGGGCGGAAGACCTCACCACGGCCTTGCAAAAATAAACCTGAAAACGGGTAAGATCATTGACAAATGGTCACCGAATGCCGAAGGAGGCATTGTAAAAAGCCTGGCCATCAGCAACGATTACCTTTATGCCGGAGGAAATTTTAAAAGTATCGATGGAAACCCCGTGAAATTACTGGCACGGTTTCCTCTTTGCGCAGGCATTGCCGACCTATCCTGGCAACCGGTATTGACCGAAAAAGGTATTTTTGAACCGGATATTAACGCATTACATTACGCAGCTAACCGGTTGGTTACAGGCGGTTGGTTCAATTTTGTGAACGATACATTGTACAATCATTTTGTTGTTTATCGTGAACCCGAACATCCCGAAACGGTTAAAACCGTTGCTCTGGCACAAGGTTCTTACAGTTATCATTCCATGGCTATCCGTTCAGACGGAAAAGTTTACGCCTGGGGTAACAATATTAAAGGACAGCTGGGAAACAATGACACAACCGATAGCAATGTACCGGTACCTGTTGATTCCCAAGGTGTTCTTTCCGGTAAAAAAATCGTAGAGGCAGCCATGGGTTACCGTTTTTCGTTGGTTCTGTCAGATGATGGAAAAGTTTACTCTTTCGGAGAAAATGAATTTGGTCAATTGGGAAACAATTCCGACAAAAACAGCAAAGTTCCTGTGGCGGTAGATACAACAGGCGTTCTATCGGGAAAAACCATCACCACTATTGCGGCAGGCGGTGCTTTTGCACTGGCCTTGGACACCAAAGGAAAGGTTTATTCCTGGGGATTCGGGTCACATGGCGAGCTGGGCATTCGGAACACTTTCAAAAAAACCGTGCCTGTTGCTGTAGACACTACGAAAGCCCTCGCCGGAAAGAAAATCGTGGCCATTGCCGCCGGAACAAACTACGGCGTTGCCGTGGATAGCCAAGGAATGGTCTATACCTGGGGTGAAAACGACAAAGGACAATTGGGCATCAACTCTACCAAACACAGCGAAGTCCCGATTCCGATCTATATATCCCGTGCCATATGGGGAAAAACCATTGTGGCTGTGGCCGCCGGAATAGACCACACGCTTGCCCTTTCTTCGGATGGCAAAGTATATGCCTGGGGCGACAACAGCTATGGCCAGCTGGGAAACCACTCTTTCGACAACAGCACCGTTCCTGTCGTTGTGGATACCACCGGCGTCCTGGCCGGAAAAAAAGTGATTGCCATTGCAGCAGGTGCCAATTATTCTATGGCATTAACCTCCGACGGTAAAATTTATGCCTGGGGAAGAAACAACAGGGGACAACTGGGAGTTTTGGGACTTATGCGTTCCAACGTACCGGTGGCCGTAAACCTGACGGGCAGCATAGCCGGAAAAATCATTACCGCTATCGCAGCCGGAATAGATCACTCGCTTGCACTAACCTGTGATGGCAAAGTATATGCCTGGGGCGACAACAGCTATGGCCAGCTGGGAAACCACT
>CAYYRE010000166.1:0-6026 GCA_964473895.1 uncultured Lentimicrobiaceae bacterium
CATCAAACGCGATGCCAATGGCAATATAGCCCAAAAGGATAGTTTGGGACGCATTCCCATGGTGCCCATCAATAAAAGCAAAATGGCCCAATTGGAAAACACCACGCCCCCACCCGACAACTTCAACATGAGTGAAACCAAACAGAAAGGTTTTGCCGAGTATGGCGTTACATCACTCATCAACAGCAAGTCACGGGTCATCAAAGGAGGCTCGTGGAAAGATCCGCCTTATTACCTGAGTCCCGGAACCAGACGTTTTATGGACGAAGACAAATCATCGGCCACAGTGGGATTCCGCTGTGCCATGAGCCGGGTGGGAAGTCCCGTGTCTTCTAAAAAAAGATAAACCGGGTCAAAAAGAATTCACTATTTTTAAGGGCTGTTTCCGGCAATCGCGAAACAGTCCTTTTTTTATCGGATTTTATGGAGCTGCAAAAGTTATACCGTCTTTTTTTAAACGCCACCGGCGTGAGTACCGATACCCGGACGCTCGAAAAAGGGAACCTGTTTTTTGCCCTTTCGGGCGAAAATTTCGATGGCAACCGCTTTGCCTTGCAAGCCATCGAAAAAGGGGCCATTGCCGCCGTGGTGGACCATCCCGAAGCCGTTCCTTTTCGGGGTGATCGCATTATTGCCGTTGAAAACAGCCTGAAAACATTACAGAAACTGGCAAAACACCACCGGCAACAATTCGACATTCCGGTATTGGCCATTACGGGAACCAACGGCAAAACCACCACCAAAACATTGTGCGCTGCCGTGCTTTCCACCCAAAAAAACATCTGTGCCACCGAAGGAAACCTGAACAACCACATTGGCGTCCCGCTCACCCTTTTGCGGATAAACCATCAAACCGAAATAGCCGTCATCGAAATGGGAGCCAACCATCCCGGCGAAATCGCCGCCTTATGCCGGCTGGCAGAACCCACGCACGGACTCATTACCAACATAGGGAAAGCCCATTTGGAAGGATTTGGTAATTTTCAGGGGGTTGTCAACACCAAAAACGAATTGTACCAATCCGTAAAACAGCGGGGAGGAACAGTCTTTGTACATAAGGACAATCCGCTACTCATGCAACTTTCGGAAGGAATTCACCGCTTGACCTACGGCACGCCCCCTGCCGATGTGGCCGGACGGTTAAAACCCGGTGGTCCGTTTTTAAAAATCGAGTGGATAGAAAACCAATCCCGGCTGGAAATTGCCACACACCTTTATGGCAGCTATAATTTCAGCAACGTAATGGCTGCTGTTGCTACAGGCCGTTTTTTCGGCATTGAAAAATCATCTATTGCCGAAGCCATATCCCGTTATGTGCCCCGAAACAACCGGTCGCAGTATATGAAAACCGGAAACAATACCATCATTTTGGATGCTTACAACGCCAACCCCGAAAGTATGGCACTGGCCATCGAAGATTTCGTCCGGCAGGCTTTTCCCCGCCCTATACTGATCCTGGGGGACATGTTTGAGTTAGGGCAACAAGCATCTGAAGAACATCATAAAATAGTGGAACTATTGCACCAAAAGGAGTTGGAAGAAGTGATACTGGTGGGAAAAGTATTTTACGAAACGCACGTAAAACGGCCTTACAAAAAACTTAAAACCACTGCCGGGGCGGCACAATACCTCAAAGAGCATCCTGTCAAAGGCGCTCACATCCTCGTGAAAGGTTCGCGGGGCATGCAATTGGAAAAATTGATACAATATTTGTAACCATGGAAAAATATACCGCATTGGGCATGATGTCGGGGAGTTCGCTGGACGGTCTGGATATGGCTTTTTGTGAATTTACCCTCACCGAAGAAGGCCATTGGAAATACAGCATTATTGCCGCCGATACGCTTTCTTACGAAGAACAATGGAAAATGCTTTTAAAGGAAAGTTTTGATGCACCGGGTGACAAGCTCATGGAAAACCATGTGGCTTACGGTCGTTTTCTCGGAGAGCAAGCCGGCGCTTTTCTGAAAAAAACGGGTTTACAACCTGATATTATTGCCTCACACGGCCATACCATTTTTCATAAGCCCCACAAAGGGTTTAGTTTTCAACTGGGCGAAGGGCAGGCCATCGCTTCTGCCAGCGGCATTGAAACCGTAAGCGATTTCCGCAACAAAGACATTCAGGCCGGTGGACAGGGTGCTCCACTGGTGCCCGTGGGCGACAAATTGCTTTTCGGTGAATATGACTTTTGCATCAATTTTGGCGGTATTGCCAATATCTCTTTTGAAAAAAACGGCCATCGTGTGGCCTGGGATGTTTGTCCGGCCAACCAGTTGCTGAACCATTTGAGCCGCCAAATGGGAAAAGCCTACGACAAAAACGGCGAAACGGCTGCACTCGGAAAACCGGACAAAACCCTCTTTGACCAACTTAACAGGGTTGCATTTTACCGGCGTCCTTTCCCAAAATCGCTGAGCAACGAAGAGGTCGCCGAATTTTTTATTCCATTGTTGGATGCCTCACCGGCTCCCATCGAAGACAAGCTTTTCACCGTGGTAAAACACATTGCTTTTCAGATAGCCCAAGCCGTTAACGAAGGTACAGGAAAAAAAATGTTACTTACCGGTGGCGGTGCACACAACACCTTTTTGGTAGAAGCCATCCGCAGAGAATGCCCCCACCATCAGATCATTGTCCCCGAACCGGCCATCATCGACTTCAAAGAGGCCCTTATTTTTGCTTTTATGGGGGTTTTGCGGAAAACAGGCCGGAACAATTGTCTGGCCACTTCCACCGGTGCCCGGCACGATACTTCCGCAGGCGTAATTTATTGGCCCTGAGAAAATACGCCCTGACAATAAAAAATCCCGGCAACCGAACGTTGACCGGGATTTTTTTAATACAAGACGTTTTTTTTAATGATGAAAAATCAGTTCGTTTTGCAGCCAATAAGCGGCAATACCGGCAAAATAACCGACCAGTGCAATCCAGGCAATTTTTTTCATGTACCAGATAAAGTCGATTTTTTCCAGCGCCATGGCAGCCACACCGGCAGCGGAACCAATGATCAGGATGCTTCCACCGGTACCGGCAGCATAAGCCAACAACTCCCAAAAGGCACCGTTCGTCATAAAGTGATGCATAAATGCCGGCTCTGCCGAAGCAGCCACCATCGAATGGGTCATGATGGGATACATTCCCATGGCGGCAGCCGTCAACGGCACATTGTCCACAATGGAAGACAACAAACCAATGGAACCGTTGATGGCATAAATGTTATGCATGTGTTTGTCGAAATATTCCGCCATCAACTGCAGATGACCGGCCGATTCCAACGCCGCCACAGCCGATAAAATACCGAGATAAAACAAAATGGTAGGAATATCCACCCGTTTCAAAATCCCCACAACGGTAAATTTGCGGCGGTCTTCTTCCGTACCGTTTTTATGGATAAATTCGGTAGCCACCCAAATCACACCCAAACTGAACAGCATACCCATGTACGGCGGCAAATCGGTTAATTCCTTGAATATGGGGACAAAGATCAAACCGCCAATACCCAAAATGAGCATCAGCAAACGTTCACGCTGCGGTGTATTAAAACTGTCGGAAGCATCGGCAGCCGGCTTTTCCACATGGCCACGCATATAAATGGATACCACTGCCAATGGAATAACCAGGCTGATCACACTGGGGACAAATACCATGGCAATGATGTCGGCAGCCGTAATTTGCCCGCCAATCCACAGCATAATGGTCGTCACATCGCCTATGGGTGAAAAAGCACCACCGGCATTGGCGGCAATGACAATGATACTGGCAAAAAACCAACGGCTTTTCTTATCGTCAATCAGTTTACGCAAAAGGGCAATCATCACAATGGTGGTGGTCATATTATCCAAAACGGCCGAAAGGAAAAAAGCAATGGCCGCAACCGTCCACAACAGTTTGACCTTGTTGGTAGTGGTAATACGATCGGTAATCACACGAAAGCCCTCGTGTTGATCCACCGTTTCCACAATGGTCATAGCGCCAAGCAAAAAGAAAAGAATCTGTGCCAGGTCGCCCAGGTGGGTTACTACTTCGTGGTCTGTAATAAAATATTTCATTTGGGCCAACAGGTCTGCTCCTTCGTATTTGTGTTTAAAGGTTGCCAGCTCCGAACTCTTCAAAAAGTCCTTCCACGCCGGACTAAATCCCAAATTCAAAATATCGGGCAAACCGTAAATATAAACAACCCAAATAATCACTCCGAGCAACAAAGCGGAAGCGGCTTTATCCACCTTGATCGGACCTTCGAGTGCTATGGCCAGATAGCCCAGCACAAAAACAATAAACATTAATATAAATGTGGTCATCTTTTTAATTTATGGGTTAATAGCTGCAAAAGTATCCAAACGGAATGGTACAACGGATCCGAAAAACCCTTAAAATTTCCTAAAAGCCCTATTTTATACCCGTTTCAGATAAAATGTGACACAGCGCACAAAAACAAAAAAAAGCCGTGGAAAAAAGTTATCCACGGCTTTTTAATACTCTTCAATCAAATCCTTTTACATATGGAAAAGGACCAAATCCTGTAACCAGTAAATAAAGATACCGCCGAAATAACCGATAAGGGCCAACCAGCTGATTTTTTTCATGTACCAGATAAAGTCGATCTTTTCCAGTGCCATGGCCGCCACACCGGCAGCAGAACCAATGATCAGGATACTTCCGCCGGTACCGGCTGCATAAGCCAACAGTTCCCAAAAAGCGCCATCCTGAATAAAATGGTGCAGGTAAGTCGGTTCCGAAGAAGCTGCCACCAAAGCATGGGTTAAAATAGGATACATCCCCATGGCTCCTGCCGTCAGCGGCACGTTGTCCACAATGGACGAAAGCAAACCGATGGCCGCATTGATGCCGTATATGTTGTGTACGTTTTTATCCAACCAGTGGCTGGCCAATGCCAAATGACCGGCCGATTCCAAAGCCGCCACAGCCGACAAAATGCCAAGGAAAAAGAAAATCGTAGGAATATCCACTTTTTTCAGCACACCCACTACCGAAAGTTTCCGGCGGTCTTCTTTGGATTTGTCCTTGTGAATCAATTCGGTGGTAATCCAAATTACACTCAAACCGAACAACATCCCCATATACGGGGGCAGGTGGGTCAGTGTTTTAATCACCGGCACCATAACCAAAGCACCTACGCCCATAAAAAGCAGCAGTTTACGCTCAAAAGGCGATGTAAAAGCAGCCGTTTCACCGGGATCCAGCGCAGGCCGCTCAATGGTTCCCCGCATATAGAGCGAAACAATGGCCAACGGAAACAGCATGTTGAAAAGGCTGGGCACAAACACCATGGCAATGATGTTGGCCGCCGTCACCTGTCCGCCAATCCACAACATAATGGTGGTCACATCGCCAATGGGCGAAAAGGCCCCGCCCGCATTGGCCGCAATCACAACCATACTGGCAAAAAACCACCGCGTCTTTTTGTCATCCACCAACTTGTTCAACAAGGTAACAATAACAATCGTCGTGGTCAGGTTATCCAAAATAGCCGACATGAAAAAAGTCAGGATACTCAGTATCCATAAAAGTTTCACTTTGCTTGTGGTGGTAATCTTGTCGGTTATCAACTTAAATCCCTGGTGCGTGTCCACCGTTTCCACAATGGTCATGGCGCCCAGCAGGAAGAACAAAATCTCGCTGATATCTCCCAAATGCTCAATGATTTGGTTTTCCACCACAAAATAACGCATCTTCTCCAGTAACGAAGCTTCCGGATGCACTTTGGTAAAGTCGGCCATCAGCGTACTGTTTTTAAAATGCGCCCAGGCATCACTAAAGCCCAGCGAAAGGACATGATTCACATCCAGCAAATAAATTCCCCAAACCAGCACACCGAGCATAAGCGCCGAAGCCGCTTTGTCAATCCCCAACGGGTGTTCCAATGCTATGGCGGTATATCCCAGGATAAAAACCACCACCATCAAAGTAAAAGTAAACATATCTAATTGAATTAGTTAAAAATACGGTTATAAATATTTTGCGGCAAATGTAAGGAAAAGAAATTCATACCCCTTTCAAAAAAA
>CAYYRE010000167.1:0-5907 GCA_964473895.1 uncultured Lentimicrobiaceae bacterium
TTTCTTTTTTCTTCCGTGGTGAAAGGGATTGATCCGGTGGGGACTTCTTACCGGGTGACCGACTATCTGCAGGTTTACGGATGGACTCCATTGGTTCCCTATGCCCTGTGGATTGCTTTTTTGGTCATTTTCTCTGAATTTTTACTCGGGATTGCTTTCGTGTTAAAAATATTTGTAAAAACGGCCGCCTTTGGGATGTTTTTTATGCTGCTTTTCTTTTTGGGCGTTACGTGGCTGGATGCCCGATATCACATGGTCCCCGACTGTGGCTGTTTCGGAGATGCCGTAAAATTAACCAATTGGCAAACTTTTTATAAAAATGTCATACTCATTCTGCTGAATGGTTTTTATTTGTGGCACCTCAGGAAACCCCAAAAGCCTTCCGGGCCTCACCGTTTTTCATGGCTTATCCTCAGTGTTTTCGGGCTCGGTTTTTTGTGGTTTATGTTTTATAATTTGAACCACCTTCCGGTGGTGGATTTCCGCAATTGGAAAACCGGCAGGGATATGACGGTGGTCAGATTAAAACCCAAGGTGTTTGTTACTTATCGAAATAAAAAAACGGGGGAGGAGAAAACTTTTTTGTTTCCCGATTATCCCTGGAAAGACACTGCCTGGCTGGCCCGGTGGGAGTTTGTGTCACAACGCACCCTGCAGCCGCAGTCCCCGCTAAAATATCATTTGATTATCGAGGATTCCGTTGGTAACGACAAAACGAAATCGCTTGTTGAAAACCCGGGGTATCAGTTTTTTCTCGTGTCATATGATTTGTCTGAAGCGAATCAAAACGGATTGAAAAAGGCGGCTGTTCTTTCCGGTTATTTGCAAAAGAAAAATGTTTCCATGGTATTGCTTACCGCTACGGCATTTCGCAAAGCCCTTGAATCAGAAAAGCGATGGGGCCTTTTCGTCCCTGTTTACCAGTCGGATGAAACCGATCTGAAAGCCATGATCCGGTCCAATCCCGGACTGATTCTATTGCACCATGGCATTGTGCTGAAAAAATGGCATTATCATGATTTTCCGGATACCCTGCAGGTGCACCAGTGGCTGCATTGAAAAGATATGTTGGAATGTCTGGAGAGAAGTATCCGTCCGGACTTTTTTGCTATTTTGTTTCTCCATCAATGGCGTTTCTATCCGGAGAATTTCCCTTTTCTAAAAGGTGCTGAAGACGAAAGAGCTTTCCTTTTTTTCCGGAAATCCATATTTCACCGTTTGGCATGACCAAAGGGCAACAGGCCAGTGTCCGGAAGCTGCCTGTTTTCAGGATACCTGTGCCGTCTTTACGGACACTGAGTAACTGGTATGCATTGTTTTGCAGCGTCATAAACAAGATACGCCAATTGTCGGGTGTCCAGCAAGCTCTGCCCATCACATTTTTATGAAGGGTCAGCACATCCTTTCCGTACCAATTCATGATTTTGAGCATTTGTATCCCGTTGTCATTTTGTACAGTAAAGACAATATGTTTGCCATCGGGAGAGAAGACCGGAAAACGGCAGTTTCCCTCTTCGGTGGTCAGCCTGTTCAGGTTATCGTACACAAAGTCGTAGGTAAAAACCTGCCATCGTTGGGTTTTGTCATCAAACCCAGAAAAAGCAACAAGGTGCCGTGAGGGGGTGAACGAGGCTTCCCGGCAAGCAATTTTTCTCCGGATTAGCCTTTTTTCTTTTCCGGTATTTAAGTTGAGTTCCATCAGCCGGCTTTTCAGTCCGGTACCCGTATCGTATACAATGGCAGGCTTTTGCGGAACCCAAACAGGATGGCTTGCATTTTGTCTTGCCGCAGTCAAAAGAATATTTGTATGGTTAACCGGATGCAGTAAATAAATACCGGATATTTTGTCATGTTGTCCTTGAAAAAGAATACCATCGGGAGCCACGGCAGGGTATAACTGGTCTCCTATGGCAGTATCCTGACAGGAAAGGATGGGTGCACCGCCCGCTTGTGCCTGTGGCATTGCCGGATATGGCCAAGCAGCGTTTATTATGTATAATAAAGTAAACCAATATTTTAGCATTGGAATATCCTGTAAATTAGCAACGGGTGTAAAAATACGGAAAGAAAAGGAAACCAACGTATGCCATGCGGGTGACAAAAAAGAAACGGCGGTATGCGGGGCTTTATATGGCATAAAAATTGTGTTGGAAAGGCGAAAGAATAAACAATTTTACTACTTTTGCACTCCCCAATGGGGGGAAGTTCATTGACATAAGGGGCTGACTGGTTTTGACAGCATTAGAATGAATATGTAAGCATGCCGGGCAAGGTAACAAGACCCGTAAAACCTGGTTACACAATTTTTAATTGGCGAAAATCAATACGCTCTCGCAGCCTAATCGAAGTACAGTAGATGGGCTCAATCCTCCGTCAAGGTTACGGGGGACGAGACGGCTCGCAGGTGGAGATGTCTGATTCCGGCCTGATTACGAGTCGCAAGCAACTTCAGACTGGTTTTGGTTTCGCCCCGGAACCAAAACGAGATGTAAGGGGCTAAGGAAATATTTTGGGTGTTTGTCCCCGTGTATTTCCCGACAATCAATGACAAACTAAGCATGTAGAAAGCATGTTTGTTCGATGTATGGACGAGGGTTCGAATCCCTCCAGCTCCACGTGAGGGAAAAGGGACTTTTGCCGAAAGCATTTTTTCGGGAAAATCAAATTTTAGCATCCGGAAGTTTTGTTTGCCGAAATTTGAGTCTGTTTCATGTCGTCTCGTAGCTAAAACATTGATTAAAAACCGGTCATCTCTTTTTTTGTTATCTATTTTTATTCCTCATAAGGTCCCGTAGTTCAACGGATAGAATGTCAGATTCCGGTTCTGATGATCTGGGTTCGAATCCCGGCGGGATCACTTCAAAAAGGCTTCCATTATTCAATGGAGGCCTTTTTTATTTCACGATCTCTCTCCGAATTTTAGGATGTAAATGGTAAAACGGGGCAAGATTTCACGCTGTATGGGTCTTGATATTTGCTTGACAGATACCCGGTTACAACATCAGCGGTTGTACAAAAGTTTCTATGTCTTTTTCGGTTATTTCTTTGTCGCACAGAATAAGCAACCGCTCCACCACATTATGCAATTCACGTACATTACCGCTCCACCTGAAACTTTGCAACATTTTTAAAGCTTCCGGGGAAATTTTTTTGGGTGGTTTGCCTTGTTGGTACGACAGCTGTTCGATGAAATGATTTACCAACAGCGGTATGTCTTCCAGCCTTTCCCTTAAAGGTGGTACTTGTATGACAATGACACTCAACCGGTGGTATAAATCTTCCCTGAAATTTCCTTTTTTAATTTCTTCGGCCAGGTTTTTGTTAGAGGCGGCCAGAATGCGGACATCCACCGGAATTTCTTTTTCACCGCCGACCCGTGTGATTTTGTTTTCCTGTAATGCCCGCAACACTTTTGCCTGTGCCGACAAGCTCATATCACCAATTTCATCCAAAAAAAGAGTACCCCCGTGGGCCAATTCAAAATCTCCGCGACGCTGTTTTATGGCCGACGTAAACGATCCTTTTTCGTGTCCGAAAAGTTGACTTTCAATAAGCTCAGAAGGAATGGCAGCGCAATTGACTTCGATAAAAGGGGATTTGCTACGCAGGCTTTGCTCATGTATCTGGCGGGCAACCAGTTCTTTGCCTGTTCCGTTTTCTCCGGTAATGAGTACCCTCGCCGTGGTAGGCGCTATGCGGGCAATCATTTCTTTGAGCTGCTGCATAGGCTGTGATTGCCCTACAATTTCATACTTTTTTTCAATCTCTTTCTTCAGGGTTTTGGTTTGGGTTACCAGTTCTTTTTTGTCAATAGCATTACGCAGGGTGATGAGCAAACGGTTGAGATCGGGGGGTTTTACAATAAAATCGTAGGCTCCCTTCTTAATGGCTTCAACGGCCGTTTCAATGGTGCCGTGTCCCGAAATCATGATGACCGGACAATCGGTGAATTTTTGCAGGCTTTCCAACACCTCCATGCCATCCATTTCTGGCATTTTAATGTCTAATAAAATCACATCATAGGTGTTGTTTTTGGCCATCTCCAGCCCATCGGGACCGTTGGCAGCCAAATCCACTTCATATTTTTCAAATTCCAGAATCTCTTTCAGTGTCCGACGGATGCTGCTTTCATCGTCAACGACCAGTATTTTTGCCATAGGGAAATTTTTTTTCAAAATTAAGCATTTCCGCGTTCTGCCACTAACGGTTTACCTTAGATTTTGTTTGTCCGGGTGTCGGCCTTTTCAAGGTAACGGCTGCCGTTTTTGTAATTTATGAAGTTGTTTAAAGTTTCAATACGAAAATTTGCTAAGAACCTGATCAATCAGCAAATAAATATCTTTTTTATATACCTACCCCTACACCCCTTCAAGAAGGGGAATATTCGGTATTTATTTGCTGATTGATAATATGTTATAAACAATATTTTTAGATAAACTTTAAACAACTTCTATGTAAAAATCGACATACATGCAAAGCGGTATTCATTTCTTTCTTAATTTTGCAGCCAATCATAAAAAAACGAAAAAATGGCTTTAGAATTCACAGATGCAAATTTCGATGCGCTTGTTTTGCATTCGGATAAACCGGTTATTGTTGATTTTTGGGCAGTATGGTGTGGCCCGTGCCGTGTGATCGGCCCCATTGTCCAGGAAATCGGAGAAGAATATGCCGATAAAGTTTTGGTAGGTAAGTTGGATGTGGACCACAACCCTGCAGTGGCCAGGCGTTACGGTATCCGGAATATTCCGACCATCTTGTTTTTCAAAAACGGCGAAGTGGTGGACAAACAGGTAGGTTCTGTCCCCAAACAAGTGCTGGTAAACAAGCTGGAACAATACCTGTAAGGACGATTTTCCGGAAAACGATTTCAGGCTGCAACAAGCAGGTTGCAGCCTTTTTTGTATCTCTATTTTCAGAATTTAAACTGCAACTGGAATTTTATCTCCGTTTTGTGATTTGCATTGATGGTTTCCGGTCCCGAAGAAATGGTTTTTTTATTGAAATAAAGGGTTCGTGCCGTTTTTAACCAGAAATCCAGATTCTTTTTCATAGTGTAGTGTAACAACAGGTAAACCCGTTGTCCTTTGTCGTAATAGGCCGGAATAGTGAATGCGAACAGCACATCATTTTCATAAGCATACATCCGGCTGTTCCAGCCATCGGTGTCGAACAAAGCATACCGGAAACTGAGCGAGAGGGGAAATCGGGGCAACTTGTATTGCATATCCTGGTAAAGAAGGTATCCTTGTTCTTTGTCCGTTGCTTTGAGATACCTGACATATTCCAGCCGGGTTTTTAGCGTAAGCCGTTCGTTGGGTTGAACGGTGAGTGCATAACGAAAGTCGGCCAGCTGTTTTGAGACTATGGGGCGTGTGTATCTCTCCGGCAGAAGCAGGTTTTCTTCCCGTTGGGTATACCGTATCCGCAAATACATTGAAAGTGCCTGCCGGGGACTAATGTCTATCTGTGCCAGAAATGCTTTTCCGGTGGAAGGCGCATTGACCTGATATTTCAGCCAGGGAAACCGGAAATAATCGGCATAAGCCGAAAAAGTAAGGTATGAAGTGAGCAACATCCTGATGCCGAAATAGAGGCCCTGTTCATTTTGTGGGCTGCCCGATTCCATGAAAGGCGATGCATAAATGACATGGTATCGGGGCGAAAAATTGCGATACAACAAAGTCAGTGAGAGACGGTCGGATAGATAGGCATTGAGCCCGGCTGTTCCGGCCCATGCTTCTGCAGAATTGGTGGCAAGTTCTCCGAAAAAAAACAACCGGTTCCAACGGAAAGCACCATTGACCGCCGCATTGGTTATTTGTTTTCCGCGAAAAGCGTAGTAACGATAAGGGACACTGTCGGGTAAAAGGGGCAAGCTGAGCCGGGTCCGGTACCAGGTGATAC
>CAYYRE010000168.1:0-5799 GCA_964473895.1 uncultured Lentimicrobiaceae bacterium
ATATCGATGGCCCGCGGGTTTATCCGCATGTGATTGATATGAACACACTGCCCCACGCCGGTGACTTTTTGGAAAACGGATACACTACCGAGGAAGAAAAGCTGGTGAACGAAACACGCAAAATTCTCGGCGATCCTTCTATTGCCGTATCGGCCACCGCCGTGAGGGTTCCGGTGGTGGGGGGCCATTCCGAATCGGTAAATCTTGAGTTTGAAAAACCTTTCCGTATGGAAGAAGTGCTCTTTTTGCTCAACGAAATGCCCGGGCTCACGGTACAAGACGACCCGCAAAAAAACCTCTACCCCATGCCGGTTTTCGCCCAAGAAAAAGATGATGTATTTGTGGGACGCATCCGGCGCGACCCTTCGCTACCCAACGGACTCAATTTGTGGGTGGTAGCTGACAACCTGCGCAAAGGAGCAGCCACCAACGCCGTTCAAATTGCCGAATACCTGATCAAACATAAATTATTGGGATAAAACCGAAGACATTGAAAATATACCAGTGCATACAGGATTTTAAGAAAGTGGCATCGCCCATTGTCACCATTGGGACTTTTGACGGGGTCCATTTGGGCCATCAGGCCATTTTTGCAAAAATGAAAGCCGAAGCAAAAAAAACAGGCGGCGAGACGGTGGTCATCACTTTCTTTCCCCATCCGCGGCTGGTGCTTTATCAGGACAGTGTTAATCTGAAATTTATCAATACCCGGGAGAAAAAAATAGAACGCTTGCGGAAAATCGGTATCGATCATCTCATCATCATCCCTTTTACCAAAAAATTTGCCCAAAATTCTTCCGAACAATTTATTACAGACTATGTGGTTAAATACGTCCATCCGGCCAAGATTGTCATCGGCTACGACCACCATTTCGGAAAAAACAGGGAAGGTAATATTGATTTGCTGCAAAGGCTGAAATCGCGTTTTCATTATGAAGTGGAAGAAGTTCCGCCGTATTATGTGGATGGGGCCCCGGTGAGTTCGACACGTATCCGTAACTTGCTGCATGATGGCAACGTAAAAGAAGCCAATAAGATGCTGGGGTACGAGTACTCCATCACAGGGGTTGTGGTACGCGGGCAACGGTTGGGACATACCATTGGTTACCCTACGGCCAACATCGAAATTCCCAACGAATACAAACTTATTGCCGCCAACGGCGTGTATGCCTGCCGCGTTTTACTGGACAACCGCATGCTGAAAGGTATGGGAAATATCGGGGTACGCCCCACCATTGACCATGGCGATCTAACCATCGAGGTCAATATATTTGATTTCAACGAGGACATCTACGACCGGGAAATTACCATCCAATTTGTGGACCGTTTGCGGGATGAAAAGAAATTTAAAAACCTTGACGCACTCAAAGACCAGCTGGCCAAAGACAAATTGGCTTCTCTTGCCCGGTTGTAATGTTACCGGAAACCAGTTGCCGGGCAAAAGAAGCTTTTTTCAAACACATTTTATTTCCCGTATTTCTTTTTCAGGGCTTTTTTGGGATTGAAATTAAAAAACTGCCCTTCGAGCATGGAGAGGTGCAACACATCTTCCACATACTTTTTCCGAACAGGTTCCGGCGGTTTGGGAGCATTTCCCCGGTAATACTTGTCCAAAGTTTCCAGGTTTCCCGAAGGCGGGATATAAACAAAAGTTACCAACGTGGGATGCCCTTTAACGGCTTTTTCCAGGCCGACCTGTTTTCCATCCGGAGTTTCTGCCTTTAACCCTGCCGGAAAAGAATGCCCCGTTAAAAAAGCACGTTTCACCACCGCCGAATGACGCAATCCCACTTTCAACGAAACATTACTCTTATTCCACGGTAACGGCCCCTGTTTTACCTTGGCTGTTTTTCCTTTTTTTACCACTTCTTTTATATTGTCACCCAACGACTTTCCATTGGAGCACATGGCTTTGCCAATGTCTATCGCCTCAAGGAAATTATTTCCTTCCGTGAAGCAAATCCCGTTTTTATCGAACAACATAAAACCGTACTGTTTGATGTGCCCGTCGTTGTAAGCTTTTACAAAAAAGTCAGGGGCTCCTTCCATCCGGAATTTACCGTTTATGGCACCCGGATGGGGCAAGTCCGCTTTCAAATCAGGCAAGTAATAAAATTTCAAATGCGGATAAATGGATTCATCAAAATGGGGGTTTTTCGGTCCAAGGTTCACCACAACAATCTGCGGCGCCATTTTTATCAGGTTTTGCGCCCCCAATGTCATGGTAAAAAACAAGCCCCAAAAAACAAACAACATCTTTTTCATGGCTTCTGATTTTTGTTAAAAAATGGATACTGTTGAGGTGCCTATAGGCAACAAGGCAAATTTAAAAATGAAAATCGAAAATTGCAACCCATTGCAAACCAAATAGTGTCAAATTTCCATTTTGAAAATACCACAGAATTATTACATTTGAACCGGTATCTGTATCCGGTATTTCATTCAAACGTTCCGGCACAGAGAAAGGAGAAAGAAAAAACTGAGAAAAAAAAGACACAAATATCTTACCCCTTTAACATCCGGATATTTTTTTCTGCTGCTCTGGTGGATAGCAGGAAGCAACTTGGTTTTTGCCCAAAGCCATCCCTGGACTTGTGTAAAAGACGATGGAAAAATCCAGGTGTACACCCGGAAAAGCGATACTTCCAAACTCAAAACGGTAAAAGCAACGACTGTTGTGGCCTCCAGCCTTTCGGCCCTTGTGGCGGTACTTATTGATACCAAAAACCACAAGAACTGGGTTTTTATGAACAAAAAAGCGGAGGTACTGGATAAAACGGGGCCTTTCCATTGGTTTCTTTACAGCCAGTCGGATGCACCCTGGCCTGCCACCGACCGCGACATTATTTCGGAAACAGTCATGGAACAAGATTCCGTTACCAAAGCCATTACGGTTACCGCAAGGGCAGTTCCCGAATACATAGACAAAGTACAAGAATACGTAAGGATTCCGTATGCCCGTGCACAATGGCGGTTTGTTCCACAGAAAAACGGACGTGTTCGAATTACTTTTACCTTGAAGATTGATGTGGGAGGCTCCATTCCCATTTGGTTAATGAATATGGTCTCTGCCAAAGGCCCCTACAAAACCTTGCAAGCCTTTAGGCGGGAACTGCAAAAAAAGAAATACCGCGAAGCGCACTTGTGTTATATAGCCGAACCGTGAAACCCCCAGCTAAAGAAAAAGCCTTATTTTTGTACACATTCAATCAAACTGAACCCATGAAAAAATGTTTTGTGTGGCCCGTTTTCGGGCTTTTCCTGTCGTTATTGTTTCTAACCCAAAACAGTTCGGCATGTACCAACTACCTTGTAACCAAAGGAGCCTCGGCCGATGGCTCCGTAATGATTTCATACAATGCCGATTCGCATGTACTTTACGGAGAGCTGTATCACTGGCCCGCCGGCATATGGCCCAAAGGCACGCTGATGGATGTCTATGATTGGGATACAGGGAAATATCTCGGGAAAATCGAACAGGCACATCAAACCTACAATGTAGTAGGCAATATGAACGAACATCAGGTGGCCATTGGCGAAACTACTTTCGGCGGCAGGGCATCCCTGCAACATCAACCGGATGCCATTGTGGATTATGGCAGCCTGATATATTTGGCCTTACAACGATCGAAAAATGCCCGGGAAGCCATAAAGGTTATGACAGACCTTGTAGCAAAATACGGCTATTACAGCGAAGGGGAGTCTTTTTCCATAGCCGACAAAAACGAAGCCTGGATACTGGAAATGATTGGCAAAGGCAAAGGGGAAAAAGGGGCCGTATGGGTCGCCCGGCGAATTCCGGACGGATATGTTTCAGGACATGCCAATCAGGCACGCATCACCACTTTTCCGTTGGCCAACGGCAAAACTTCCATTACTTCTAACGAAATGGATAAAATTTTCCAACCGGAGGTGAACACGGTGTATGCGGCTGATGTCATCTCTTTTGCCCGTCAAAAAGGTTTCTTTAAAGGAAAAGACAAAGACTTCTCCTTTTCGGACACTTACGCACCGGTTGATTTTGAAGCCGCACGTTTTTGCGAATTGCGTGTCTGGACCATGTTTAACGATGTTAAAAAAGGAATGAACAAATACTGGGACTATGCCAAAGGCGATGTACTGCATGGCAAAAGGTTGGCCAACGGCGATAAGAATGTGAACGGTTATGCCACCAACCGGATGCCGTTGTGGATAAAACCGGATAAAAAAGTCACTTTACAGGAGATGATGCATTTTATGCGTAACCACCTCGAAGGTACTCCGTTAGACATGAGCAAAGATGTGGGAGCAGGACCGTTCCACTGCCCCTATCGTTGGCGTCCGCTCACATGGAAAGTCAACGGCACGGAATACATTAACGAAAGGGCTACGGCCACACAGCAAACGGGATTCACCTTTGTGGCACAATCGCGTAACTGGCTACCGGATGCCATTGGCGGCATCATATGGTGGGGTGTGGACGATGCCTCAGGTACTGTTTATATGCCTATGTACGCCAGCATTACCAAGATTCCCGAAAACTTCAGAGTGGGCAACGGCAGCATGATGGAATGGTCCGATTCTTCCGGATTTTGGGTTTTCAACCAAGTGGAAAACTTTGCCTACAGTGCATGGGACCGCATTCATCCCGACATTGTAAAAGCACAATCGAAACTGGAAAACCAGTTTATTGCTTTTACTCCGGCAGTGGACCAAGCCGCCGAAGCCTTGTACCGGAAAAAGCCGGCAGAAGCGGTGGCTTATCTTACCCAATACAGCAACAGTATGGCCTCCAAAACTTTCCATACCTGGAAAAACCTGTACCATCAGCTGTTTATGAAATATATGGATGGGAACATCAAATTCAAAAGACCGCTTCCCAAAGGGTACAAATATGTCAACCCCAAAGTGGAACAACCGGGTTACGGAAAAGATTGGTACGAACTCATTATTGAAAAAACCGGCGACAAGTTAAAAGAACCGCAAAAGAAATAAAGTTTTTCAGTAAAGTGCTGAAAACCTTAAAGAATTCCTTCACGGCTTACTGTTTCGCTTCCTTAAGGAAAACCTTTAGGGCAAAAGTTTGATCCGGTATTATAAAGTAAAATCGAATTGATGGGCATTTACTTTTTCGTAAATATCCTTGCTGAACATGTAAAGCCGGCCAGGACGGTGCGACACCCCTTTCTCCTTTTCGTTCAAGGGAACAATGTAACTTAAACCGGCTACTTTTTTGCGGAAATTTCTTTTATCCAACTCTTTTTTAAAGATGACCTCATAAATACGCTGCAATTGGCCAAGGGTAAATTTTACAGGTAACAGCTCAAAGGCAAGCGGATAATTTCTCATTTCATTACGCAACGTTTCAAGTGCAAAATCAAAAATTTCCCTATGGTCAAAGGCCATGTTCAGGCGTTTTATTTCTTCGATGGGGAACCATTGCGCATTCCCTTTTAACAAGGTTTTAAAACCAACATCCTTCGTCAGGTTAACCAAACCGAAATAAGGAATGGTAATGACTCTTTCTTCGGGATGGTCAATGGAATAAAGCCATGTCATATCGCGGGGGTTCCTTTTCAATCTATCCAAGGCACCAAAGGCTTTCAACTGTTTTAGGTAAATATCTTTCAACCCGGTTTGTTCATAAAGAATCCGCTCGGCCGACACATCCAGGTCTTCATCAATCCGGATCAAATCACCGGGAAATTTCCAGTCTAAATACTCCTTTCCTTCGTGAACCACTTTACGCGTAACCAATAAAATATTTAAATATTTTGTGTCAAAACCAAAGACAACCGAATCGGTAGAAATGTTGGGAAT
>CAYYRE010000169.1:0-5768 GCA_964473895.1 uncultured Lentimicrobiaceae bacterium
GCACAACCGGCGCAAACATCCGTTTGTGCCTTGTGCCTATATTTTCTCTTTAACACCAAAAATGTTTCCGGGCAAAAAACAAAAAAAGGCATCCCCCGAAAGGGATGCCTTGAAAATTATGGATAAAGTCGTGTTGAAAAATTAATTGACAAAAACGAACCGGTCGCCTTGCACTTCGATGCGGATGGGTTTCTCCGTATTGACTTTTCCGGCCAGAATCATCTTCGACAATTCGTTCAGCACTTCGCGCTGGATCACCCGTTTCAACGGCCGGGCACCAAATTGCGGGTCATAGCCCATCTGTGCCAGTTTGTCCACCGCATCTTCGGTGATTTCCAGCGTAATGTTGTTCTTAGCCAACATTTTTTGTGTCCGTTCAAACTGCAGTTTCACAATACCGCGAATTTCATCACGCGTCAGCGGCTTAAACATGATAATCTCATCCACACGGTTCAAAAACTCCGGTCGAATGGTCTTTTTCAATAATTCAAAGACTTCGTTCCTTGTTTTTTCAACCACCTCTTCCTCATTTTTTTCGGTCAGGCGGCTGAAATTCTCCTGAATCAGGTGCGAACCGATATTGGACGTCATGATAATGATGGTGTTTTTGAAATCCACCGTACGTCCTTTGTTGTCGGTCAAACGCCCATCGTCCAACACTTGCAGCAAAATGTTAAACACATCGGGGTGTGCTTTTTCGATTTCGTCAAGCAATACCACCGAATAGGGTTTCCGGCGTACGGCTTCGGTCAGCTGGCCGCTTTCTTCGTAGCCCACATAGCCGGGAGGCGCACCCACCAAACGCGATACGGTATGTCTTTCCTGATATTCCGACATATCAATACGCACCATGGCATTTTCGTTGTCGAAAAGGAACTCCGCCAGTGCTTTGGCCAGTTCGGTTTTACCCACCCCGGTGGTTCCGAGGAAGATAAACGAACCTATGGGGCGTTTTTCGTCCTGCAAACCGGCACGGCTGCGCCGTATGGCATCGGCAATGGCCTGAATGGCATCCTCCTGTCCGACAACCCGTTTGTGCAGTTCATCTTCGAGGTGCAGCAATTTTTCGCGCTCACTTTGCAACATCCGGGTCACCGGAATACCGGTCCATTTCGAAACCACTTCGGCCACCTCTTCAGCCGTTACCTCTTCGTTAATCATGGGCTTGTCGCCCTGCAGTTCTTTCAGTTTCTTTTTCAGTTCTTCCACCTCAGCTTCGGCTTTTTGAATTTTGCCGTAACGCAATTCGGCCACTTTTCCGAAATCGCCATCCCGTTCGGCCCTTTCAGCCTGCAGCTTATAATCTTCGATGGTTTGCTTGAGTTGCTGAATTTTATCAACCACTTCTTTTTCGGCACGCCACTTGGCACGCAGGTCATTGCGTTTCTCGTTCAGGTTGGCCAGTTCTTCGTTGATCCGGTTCAGTTTAACCTTGTCTTTTTCACGTTTAATGGCCTCCCTTTCAATTTCAAGCTGACGGATACGCCGCTCAACGGTTTCCAGTTCTTCAGGCAACGAGTTGATTTCAAGACGTAGTTTCGCTGCCGCCTCATCAATCAAGTCAATGGCCTTATCGGGCAAGAACCTGTCGGTGATATATCGTTGCGACAGCTCCACAGCCGCCACAATGGCTTCATCCAAAATACGGACTTTATGGTGTGTTTCGTAGCGCTCTTTCAACCCGCGCAAAATGGAAATGGCCGATTCCGTATCCGGTTCATCCACCATCACCAACTGGAAACGGCGTTCGAGGGCTTTGTCTTTTTCAAAATACTTTTGATATTCTTTTAACGTGGTGGCACCAATGGCACGCAATTCGCCGCGGGCCAGTGCGGGTTTCAGTATGTTGGCGGCATCCATGGCGCCTTCCGACTTACCGGCACCCACCAACGTGTGGATCTCATCGATAAACAGAATGATTTCCCCATCGGCATCCACAACCTCTTTTACCACGGCTTTCAAACGTTCCTCAAATTCGCCTTTGTATTTGGCGCCGGCAACCAATGCTCCCATATCGAGCGAAAAAAGCCGTTTGGTTTTCAGGTTTTCAGGCACATCGCCGTTCACAATGCGGTGCGCAATACCTTCGGCAATGGCTGTTTTACCCACACCCGGTTCACCGATCAGAATCGGGTTGTTTTTGGTACGGCGCGACAAAATCTGCAACACACGGCGGATTTCATCATCACGGCCAATCACCGGATCCAATTTACCGGTAGCCGCCATTTCATTCAGATTCCGTGCATAGCGGTTCAAAGCATTATACTGGTCTTCCGCACTCTGACTGTTGACCGACGATCCTTTGCGTAAATCTTTTATAGCAGCAATCAAAGCTTTCTTGGTAATACCGTTGTCTTTTAACAGATCGGAAGCGGTACTCTTCACATCCAATAGTGCCAGCAACAGATGCTCTACCGACACAAACTGATCTTTGAATTCGGCAAGATAGGTCTGCGCCTTTTGCAATACTTCATTGGCATCACTTGACAAATAAGGCTGTCCACCCGACACCTTGGGTAACGACTCAATGATCCGGTCAACGGCCTGCGAAAAAACCGGATAATCCACATTGAGTTTTTTCAGCAGAAAAGGCGTGGCATTTTCATCGACAAGCAAAATCCCTTTCAGCAAATGAATGCTTTCGATGGCCTGCTGTCCGTGTTGCATGGCCAACTCCTGGGCTTTCTGCAACGCCTCCTGCGATTTTATGGTGAATTGATTTAAATTCATATTGTATTCCTCCTTTTTCTATTTGTTTTTTGTTCGCCCCTGTATATACAAATTTACGACCATTGCTGGAACAAGGTTAACAACCAGACTTACTGTCAGTTACGACAAAAAACAACTGCCAAATTGACCGAAATAAATGAGGTGGTATGAAATATTTTCCGATATTTGCCGTTAATTAACAAACAATTAAACCATGCAAATACAAAAGAAAACCCTTGTCGTTGGAGCCAGCGAAAAGCCCCATCGTTATGCTAACAAAGCCATTCGCAAGCTTTTACGGTACGGACACGAGGTGGTTCCGTTGGCACCGCGGGAAGGCCAGGTAAGCGGAGTGCCCTTTGTAACGGGATATCCCGACATTAAAAATATTCACACCGTTACCTTATACATTGGGCCGGCGAGACAACCGGCTTTTTATGATTACCTGCTTTCTTTAAAACCCCGGCGTATCATTTTCAATCCGGGGACCGAAAACGAAGTGTTCCTACAAAAAGCCCGGGAACAAGGCATTGAAACCATCGAGAATTGCACCTTGGTCATGTTGGAAACAGGTGTGTTTTGACTTTCGTCCTCCCCTGCCGGTGTCGTGCGGATTTCCCCTTTTATGATTTTTTAAAGATTTTAACCCCGCTTGCTATAAGCTGTTCGGACGATTTTACTTATCTTAGCCGATAATAAAATACAGCTTATCCCAACACATAATTTAGTCCGTATGCAGTATCCTAAAAAAGTCGTTATAGGAGATATCACCGTCAGGGATGGTTTCCAGCACGAAGAAAAATTTATCCCCACCGAAGCCAAAGTGTGGGTGCTGGAACAAATGATCCTGAGCGGCATAAAACACCTCGAGGTAACCAATTTCGGTAATCCCAAGGGAATGCCCCAGTTTAAGGATGCCGATGAACTGTTTAAACAAATCAGAAACAGTAAAAAAGTAAAAGACAAACTGGATGATGTGGTACTGACAGCCGTTACCATCCGCGAAAAAGCCATCCAAAGGGCCATCGAAGCCAAAAAAAACGGTTACGGGCCCGACCGCATTCTGCTGATGGTTTCGACAAGCGAATCGCATCAACTGAAAAACTCGGGACTTACACTGAAAGAATACTGGAAAATGGCCGAAGAATGGATACCGAAAGCCAAAGATGCCGGCATAAAAATCAACGGAACGGTAAGCACCATTTGGGGCTGCCCCATCGAAGGCCCGACACGGTTGGAAGATGCTATTACTTTTACCAAACGGTGGTTTGATATCGGTGCTAACGATGTGGAACATGCCGACCACGACGGATCGGCCTCACCCGACAGGGTTTACCGTTATTTTTCCATGCTGCTCGACAGTGTGGACAATCCCCACAAACAAATTGCCCATTTTCATACGACCCGCGGCTGGGGACTGGCCAACGTACTGGCTGCCCTGCAAGCCGGAATGACCAATTTTGAATCTACGCTCGGAGGCATCGGCGGACAACCCGCTAATTTTGTGGACGGCGTTCCGGTAGCCGGTACGGGCGATTATTATTACAACGACCCCAACGACGTCGGACTGGTCAGTACCGAAGATATGGTCGTCATGATGGATGAAATGGGTATTGAAACCAACCTCGACATCGACAACATTTTAAAAGTCGGAAAAATTGTGGAGAAAATCGTGGGGCGACGCCTGCGTTCCAAAACGGTGAACCAGGGACGTATCCCAAAATCCATGACCGGAAGGAAATAACCGCTTCCCTATTCCGCATGTTGAACCAATTTTTTATTTGCCATGGAAAAGAACACCTACTCCCGTTCTCTTTACAGATTATCCATAGTGTTTCTTTCAGCTTTCCTTTTGTTTTCCGGTTCCTGCAACTTTCGTCACGAAAAACTGGTGGGATATGTTTATGTTATTGAAAAAAATATCCGCACCCCAAACGACATCCTGCCTACAGCCAACCCGGTGACACCGGTAGTTTACCGTAATACCGTTTCGTTGGACACATTGTCGGTTGCTCAAAAAAAACAAAAGTTTTTCGACCTGATGCTGCCGGCCATTTTGGTAGCCAAAACCAACCTCGACCTGGCCCGCAAAGAAATTGAAAAGATTTACAATACCCATCACATGCCATACAATAAACTTTTGCACCGCGATGAAGCCAACCTGCAGCATTGGATGAAAAAGTTCAAAACCCATGATTTGCATGAACTGTTGGTAAGAATGCACACTTTTCCGGTGAGCATTGTACTGGCCCAGGCAGCCATCGAAAGCGGCTGGGGTACCTCGCGGTTCTTTCTGCAGGCCAACAACCCTTTCGGTATGTGGTCGTTCGACCCAAAGCACCAACGGGTGGCTGCCGACTCCACACGGGATGGCGCAAAAGTATATCTGCGCAAGTTTGATGACCTCGAACAAGCCATCGATGCCTATTTTGTTATGCTGGCCACCGGGAAACCTTTTAACGCTTTTCGCAAGGCAAGGCTCCGTACCGGAGATCCCGACTCGCTCATTCAAACACTTACCCTGTATTCCGAACGCCGGGAAGCTTATGTACAAGACCTGGCCAAAGTCATCCGCACCAGCCATCTGAAAAAATATGACACTTATGCCATTGCCCCGGATTATATCCGGAAACCCCATTCCATAAAAGCCTTTGGAAATTAACCTGTAACATTTACAGCATTGTCCTGTTGCCATTTCCTTCTTTTACCATCCCGACAATAGGCAAAACGCAGCACAAAGATGGTAACACATAAGGCCGGAACAGTTTTTAGGATTTAAAATCCTGTATTCAAACGACTTAAAAAGCAATTACTTTGCAAAGGTTTCATGTTTTGGCTTCACTATCTGCTCATCTGAATCATTCCGTCTAACAACAATACCCATAAAAAAGAGAGGAGCTTTTTCGACCCCTCTCTTTTTATTTGACTTTCCAATGCGATTAATGTTGCACAATCACCTTTTTGGAAATAACCCCATGGGCCGACTGTAGCCGCAGGAAATAGATCCCATCGGGCAGGTCAAAGGTATTAATGCGCAAGCGTTTCATGTAAGCTGCATT
>CAYYRE010000170.1:0-5739 GCA_964473895.1 uncultured Lentimicrobiaceae bacterium
ACCGGTGACCTCTTGACTGCCAGTCAAACGCTCTAGCCAACTGAGCTAATGCCCCAAAGAGGGGGCAAAAGTAAAAAAAATTCAGAAACAAAAAATATTTTTTTCATGATTTTTGGCCCGGGAAAAATTTCCGGTTTTATCTTGAGCCGTTTTCCGTGGCAGGGTCAACCTTCCGGGTTGAAAGCGGGAATTGTGTGGCCGGAACCCGGAGGCATCCTTTTGGGTTGCTGAAAAGAAACGAATGGCAGCCATTTTCGACTTTTTCGGAATCAAAGAGGGGGCTATTGTGCGGTAAAATTCTAAATTTGCCGAATCAATGGGGAAAATGGCAATTGCAAAACACGAAGTAACGGGTATCATTCTCGCAGGAGGCCGGAGCAGCCGTATGGGAAAAGACAAAGGCCTTTGTCTTTTCAGGGATAAGCCTTTGGTAGCCTACGCCATTGAGATATTACAGCCTTTGTGTGGCCGGTTGATGATTTCGGCCAACCATTATCCCGAAAAATATGCCGCCTTTCATTTGCCGGTGATTCCGGATGAAAAACCGGGTATCGGTCCTATGGGTGGGATCTATACCTGTCTGAAAAAGAGTACAACCCGGCACAACCTGGTGCTTTCGTGTGATACCCCTTTCGTTTCGGGTGATGTTTTTCGCCTTTTGCTGGACGAAGCGGAAAAAAATTACCAGGTGGTTTGTCCGGCACACGAAACGTTCCTCATCGAACCTTTGAGTGCCTATTACAATACCAATGTGCTCGGAGAACTGGAGATAGCCATTGCCCGGAACGAATATAAAATGATGCAATTTTTTAAAAAGGTCCGGTTTCATTCGGTACCTGTGGACCGGCGGCTTTCTTTTTTTCATGAGGGCCTTTTTTTAAATCTGAATACCCCCGAAGACCTTGAAAAAGCCGAAGGATTAACATGGTAAAGCGAACGGAACAACAGCAGGATGAATTGTGGATGCGGGCTGCGGTCGTCGGTGGTTTGTGGGCTTCGGTGGAAATTATTGTGGGAAGTTTTTTGCATAACATGCGCATTCCGTTTGCCGGAAGCATCCTTGCTTTTAACGGTACCATTTTGCTGCTCGGTTTTTATCAGATATGGCCTTACAAAGGCCTTATCATCCGTGCCGGCCTGATTACGGCCCTTATGAAGTCGGTGTCGCCCAGTGCCATTATCCTCGGACCCATGACCGGCATCATGCTGGAAGCCATCCTTATTGAGGGGGTGCTGACTTTGTTGGGAAAAAACCTGTTTTCCTACCTGACCGCCGGTGTTTTTAGCCTGTCAAGTGCGCTGTTTCATAAAATCATCAGCCTCATTATTTATTACGGGTTTAATCTTGTAAAGATTTATGTGAACATCATCAACTTCGGGTTGAAACAATTTCATTTCGGGCAAGCCACCGATGTGCAGATTTTAGGGGTTTTGCTGCTGTTTTACTTTGTTTTCGGCAGTCTGACAGGCTGGTTGGGATATCTCATTGGTCGTAAAGCGGGCAAAATGCAACAACCGGTTGCGTTGTTCCCGCAAAAGGGCCCAAAAGCCGGTCAAAGGGATTTTTTTGTTTTGGATAACAACCAACACACTTCCCTTGTGCTGCTTTTCTTTCACCTGTTGGCGCTTCCGGCGGGACTGTTGCTGGTGAATATTCATTTGCAAACGTGGGGATTAGGGTTTATGGCCGTGTATGTGCTGGTTTTCGGCGTGGTTTACCGGAAAGCGTTGCGCCGGTTGCGCAAGCCGGTTTTTTGGGGGCAGCTCGTCCTGATTGTTTTGCTTTCGGCTTTGTTTTGGAATTTTGGCAAACCGGGCCATGTATGGTTGAGCCGCCAGGGTTTCCTTGTGGGGTTCGAAATGTTGTTGCGGGCTCTTTTCATTGTGGTGGGTTTTTCGGCACTCAGTGTTGAGTTACTCAACAGGCATGTGCGCGGGTTTTTGTTCCGTATCGGTTTCGGAAGGTTTTATAAAGGTATCGGTCTGGCTTTTGCCGCCTTGCCGGCCATGATTGGCATGCTGCCATCCTCGCGGGAAATTCTGCATGCTCCTGTTCGTTCGCTGCTCAAACCGCTGGTTATGGCCGATGAGTGGCTGGACTATTTTAAAAAGGCTATGTGACGGGACCATCCGGTGGTTGTTTTCTTTTTTCCTTTTCGGGAAGTATGGGTGTTTTTATAGGAATGCATCGGTGAATGCGGCAGGACTGGCGTTGCGAGCGGGGAGGCGTAGCGGCAGCCCGCAACAGCCCAAACACATGTGTAGTAGGACGAACGGAGCGACCAACGGAAGCTCCCGTGCGGACGTTACGCAACAGTGTTTGGGCTGCTGCGGCTATAGCGAAGCCACTGCCCTGCCGCCCAAAAAAAAGAAAACCCATATTATCCGTTTGCGGAATGGTTTTGGGAGGCGTTGTCTTTTCCCAAGTTATTTTTTTCCGGCAAGAAACCGGAAATAATTTTTCAGCATACGGGCATTTTCCTCGCGGTGGGTAAAAATTTCGAGCAGGGCGGGGCGGCGTTTTTCGGCGTAAAAATCTTTTAGCCCTTTCTTTAAACTGTTTTCATCATCCGCTTTAAAATACCGGACGCCAAATGTTTGTGCAATGCCTTCGGCTTTCCAGTGGTGGGCAGCAGCAAAAAAGGTTTCCCTTTGCGGGACACGGTCGGGGCCGGGGATGAAGCGGAAAATATCCCCGCCGCCGTTGTTCATCACAATCATTTTCAGATTGGCCGGCAGCGAAGCGTTCATGAGGGCATTGGAATCGTAAAAGAAGCCGAGATCACCGGTGATCACCGTGTGAATTTTTCCGGGAACGGCAAGGGCGGCACCTGCCGCTGTGGAGACCTGGCCATCGATACCGCTGACACCGCGGTTTGAAAAATAGTGAAACCTTGCAGAACTGCCGAAGAGCTGCGCATACCGTACCGGCGTACTGTTACCGAGGTGCAGCATGGAATGGCGGGGCATTTCGTGTAACAGCAGGTTGTACACCTTCAGGTCGCACCAGCCGGTATTTTTTAAAAAAGCCGCTCTTTTTTCCCTCACCGCTGTCTGGTGCTTTTGCCAGAAGTTGCGGTAGGTACTTTCAACGGTGGTGAGCCGGGGTGCTGTCTTTTCAAAAAAGTTTTCTGCCGGAGTAGCCACTGTTCTGCTGAGGCAGAAATAGGTATCCCGTTTTTCGCCGGAAGGTGACAAATGCCAGTGTTGACGGGCAGGGTATTGGCGCAACAGCTTTTTGATTTTTTTCGAGACCACCGCCTCGCCGAAAGTGATGAGCAGGTCGGGACGGATTTCTGCTGCGTTGTCATCTCCGATATGGGTAATCAGGTTGTCGATTTCGTCGAAAAAACGCCCGGACACTAAGTTGGAAGTGGTTTCGGTCATAACGGCTACCTGCGGGAAAGCGGCCAGCTCTTCCAGTAATTTGTTGAGCCGGGGCGAAGGCTTTTGTTGTCCGGCAATGAGGAGTGTTTTCCTGCTCTTTTGCCACTGTCGTACAAAGTCATTTAAAGTTTCTTCGTCCACCGGAGCCAAGGGGCCGGAGGTATCTTGCGGTTCGCCTGTTTCCGGCTGGCCGGTCAAACCGTAAAGCGGTTCATCCAGCGGTATGTTGATGTGTACCGGACCGGGTTCCGGAAAATGGGTTTCGTCAATGGCCCGGTTGATCATCCGTACCGTCTCTTCTTTGTCTTTTGGTGTATTGAGTTCGGTGGGCAGGTTATACGAAGCTTTAATGTAATTGGCATAAACATTTTTCTGCCGGATGGTTTGCCCATCGCCCACATCAATCAGGTGGGGCGGCCGGTCGGCGGTTAGTACCAGCAAAGGAATTTTCTGGTAATAGGCTTCGGCTATGGCCGGTGCATAGTTGAGTACGGCGCTGCCCGAAGTGCAGGCAATGGCTACGGCCCGTTGTTGCTGCTGGGCCATGCCGAGGGCAAAAAAAGCGGCGCTGCGTTCATCGGTTATGCTCAGGGCCTTTATTTGCGGGTGTTGTGCAAACGAAAGAATGATGGGTGCGTTGCGCGAACCGGGGGAAAGTACTATCTCGCGAAGCCCTTTTTTAATAAAAAGATCCGTCAGCAGGCTGACTGTTTTTTTATCGGAAATCATGGGGCAAAGTTGCGCATTTTTTCCACAACCGACAAGAGGGTCATCGATTTGTCTTCCGTTTCCTGCCACTCTTTCTCGGGTACCGAGGCGGCGGTGATACCGCCGCCGGTGTAAATCGAAATTTTTTCGCGGGTAAAGGCGGCACACCGCAGGTTGACAAACAGGCGGCTCTGTTGACGCGTTTGCCAAGGCCCGAGAAAACCGGTGTAAAACTGTCGCCGGTGGTTTTCGGTGTCGGCAATAAGTTGCCAGGCACTCTCTTTGGGTAGCCCGCAAACGGCGGGGGTGGGATGCAGCAGCGCCGACAGCCTGCCGGCTTTTCCTTTCAGGCTGTCGGCCGGAATACGAAAACGGGTACACAAATGGGCTACTTTGCCTGCCAAAAGCGTTTCCACCTTGCTCTTGTCATAGGTGGAAATACCGAGCAGGCGGATTTGTTCTTCCACAAAACGTTCCACAAAAGCCTGTTCTTCTTTTTCCTTTTCGCCCCAAGGCCCGGCCGGCGCCTTTTGTGTGCCCGCCAACGCCATGGTTTCCAAAAAGTCATCCTGCAGGCCAAGGAAAGTCTCGGGAGTGGCACCGGCCCATAATCCCTGTCCGGGTAAATAAAACAGGTAAACAAAAGCCTGCGGGTAACTTTCCTGCAAAAGATGAAAAAACCGGTCAAAATCAAAATTTGGCGGTAAGGGCTTTTCAATAACCCGCGATAAAACCACTTTCTGTATCTTTTCTTCCCGCATGCGTTGTTGCAAGACCTTTACCTGTTTGATATATTCCTGCTTGCCTGTGATGGGGTTTTCTTCGTCCCGGAAAGAAGGGCTTTTTTCCGGGAACGATTTGAGCAGCTGCATGATCCGTTCCTTTTCCGCCGGCAGGTGGGCCGTGAGGTCTGCCTCTATCAGGAAAGCTTTCCGGCTTTTGTAGCTGTCGAAAGGGGCCGCCACAAACCCTTTTTGTTGATCCAATGCCCCCAGCGAAAAATCATGGGGCGGACAGGTTCCCACGAGGTAATGCGGCCATGTTTCGCCCGGTAGCCGGTACACTGCAAAAGGCAGGTTTTTGGTCAGGATTTGTTCAATCATCATGGCTTTCTCACCCTTTTTTCCCGGCATCAGGGGTTGACTTCTTCACAATGTAAATGGTGACGCGGCAAGTGGAAATCAGTTTTTCCTGCGCATCCCGGATGTCCACATTCCAAATGTGTGTGCTGCGGCCGCGATGGATGATTACCGCTTCGCCCGTTACTTTTCCGTTGCGGGCACTGCGTACGTGGTTGGCCGTCACATGCTGGCCTTTCACATCAAACCGTTCACGGTCTACCAGCAGGGCCGATCCGATGCTGGCCAGTGTTTCTGCCAGGGCCAGTGTGGCGCCCCCGTGCAGGATGTGCATGGGCTGAAACGTGCGTTCATCCACCGGCATGGTGGCTTTCATATGGCCGGCGCGGGCTTCGGTATATTCTATGCCGAGTTGTTCCATCAGGGTGCCCCGGTTCATGGCATTCAAAAGGGCCAGATCAAAAGATTCTTGTTCCATGGATTTTGTGTTACCTGGCAAAGGTACGGCAAATTTTTCCATTTCGGGGAAGGTTGTTTCAGGGCGCCCGGGCGTGCTTTCCGCTGT
>CAYYRE010000171.1:0-5654 GCA_964473895.1 uncultured Lentimicrobiaceae bacterium
GCACATCCGGAAGAAATACTTGATGTACCGGTAACCGGAGGGGAAACCGTTTTCCCGGAAAAACATTTAACTTTGCGGGAAATCCGCATTATGACTTTATTTCATAAGAAAGAGCGAAAACAGAAACAGAAAATCCGGGAAGCTTTCGGAAAACCTAAAACAGAAGATTTCGATTGGAATGCCATTGGACGTTATTCGGATAGAAATCCTGAAAAAGGATTTCAGAAATTATCCGAAAAAACATTCCATGACCTGAATCTCAACGACCTGTTTTTGTACATCGACCGTACCACCTCGAAAATCGGGCAACAGTTTTTATACAATAATTTGTGGCGTATTCCTGCGGATCATTCCCGGATTGAAATAGATGAAAAATGGATTGCCCGTTTCGAGAAAGAGGAGCCTTTGCGTACGGAAGTGCAATATATTTTGCAAAAACTTTCGGGGAATGATGCCTATTATTTATGCGATCTTTTTCAGTCTTCTTCCATAAAACCACCCAAGTGGCTGACGGCAGCCTATTTTTTGTCGTTTACCAATGCGTTGGCACTGATCCTCATGTTTTTTACGCCTTCCTGGTTTTTCCTTTCGCTCATTATTACCATCGTAAATGGGGTTTTGCATTATTTGAACAAAAAGAATATTTACGTTTATCTCTATTCGATGCCCCAGTTGTTTTATCTGAACCATGTAGTGGAAAAGTTGATTCGGATTGATTTTCTACAAAAAGAGGAAGGACTTTCTAATGCTTCCGTCCGGTTTTTGCGGCAGACGGCAAAGCGACTCAATTTTTTCCGGTTGGATGAGTTGTTGCGTGGCGATCCTTTCGGAATCCTTTGGGGAATCTCGGAACTGATCAAGATTTTTTTCATTTTGGAACCCATATTTCTTTTCCGGGTCTTGCGTGGAATCAAAGACAGGGAAAAAGATTTGCAGGAGGCTTTTGAATTTGTGGGACGTGTGGATCAAACCATATCGGTGGCTTCGCTGCGGGCCGGATTGCCTTACTATTGCCGGCCTGAAATCATTGCAGACATAAAAGCCATCTCTTTTACCAACATTACCCTTCCCCTTGTCAAAGATTGCGTTTCCAATACATTACAGGTTGATGGAAGATCCATTCTCATCACCGGTTCCAATATGTCGGGCAAAACCACTTTTATCCGAACGGTGGGCATCAACACCGTGATGGGATTGACGCTCAACACATGTTTTGCCCATACTTTTGCCCTCCCGCGATTAAAAATTTATTCGGCTATTTTGTTGAATGATGACTTGATGAATGACAAGAGTTTTTACCTTGAAGAGGTGCAAACCATTGGCGAAATGATTGACATCAGCGGTGAAAAAATCCCCCATCTGTTTTTGTTGGATGAAATTTATAAAGGAACCAATACCATCGAAAGGGTTTCGGGAGGCAAAGCGGTGCTTTCGTGGCTCAACCGTGGGAACAATCTGGTCTTTATTAGTACCCACGACATTGAACTGACCGAATTACTGCATAAAGAGTACGCCCTTTATCATTTTAGCGAACAGGTGGATGAACGGAATATTTCGTTTGATTATAAGATAAAGCCGGGAAAGATGAAGACCCGAAATGCCATTAAAATTCTTGAACTGAACGCTTATCCTGCGGCACTTATTGCCGAAGCACGCCGGCTGGCTGAAGAAATGGACAAAAAACGGGTGCGCTTTGATGTTTGATGCAATATCTTTTTGCCGTAAACTTTAAAACAACTTTCGAAAATACGTACAACAAGGTAACGCCTCGCTTAATCTTTTTTCCTGTGGGGATTCACCATCCGGTAAAGCCCGGGGATGATGAGCAACGACAAGAAAAGGGACAGGCTCATGCCGCCGATCATGGAAACGGCCAACGGCTGTAACATTTCGGAACCTTCGCCGAGGGCCAGGGCGAGAGGCAGGAAGCCGAAAATGGTGGCCAGCATGGTCATGAGGATGGGGCGCATCCGTACCCGGCCCGCCATGAGCAGGGCTTCTTTTACATCCGGTTTTTCTTTCAGATATTTTTCGGTATAATCGATGAGCAGTATGCCGTTGTTGACCACCACGCCGATAATCATAATCATACCCATGAATGCCGAGATGTCGAGGGCTATGTGTGTTATCCAAAGCATGAGGAATACGCCGCTTACCGAGAGGACCGTACCGAGCAGGATGACGCCGGAGGTGCGGAACGATTTGAATTCGAAGAGCAGGATGGCAAAAACAAGTAATATGCCGAAGGCCAGAATCATAATGAGTTGCCGGAAAGCTTTCTGCTGGCTTTTGTATTGTCCGCCGATTTCGAGGGTTACCCCCGGGGGCAGCGGGATGTGTGCCAGCATGGTTTTTACATCGCCAATGATGCCGCTCAGATCGCGTCCCGAGATATGGGCTTTTACGTTCACCACTTGTGCCAGGTTTTCGTGGTCGATGTCGGCTTTTCCGGGGATTTTTTTAATGATGGCGATTTCGCCGAGGCGCACCACGCGGTGTATGGAGGCAAGGTAAATGGGTAGATTTTCGATTTCTTCCACATGCCGGAAGCGGTTTTTGGGATAACGGACCCGTATGGGAATCATTTTCAGTCCTTCCATTATGCCCGAAACGTCATCGCCCCACAGGGCCATATGGATGGCATTGCTGACCGCTTTTACACTCAACCCGAAGCGGCTGGCGGCGTCTTCGCGGATGCGGATGTTCAGTTCGGGTTCTGTTTTGGCAAATCCTTTGTACACATCCACGGCGCCACGGATTTTTTTCAATGAGTCGGCAATGACGGTGGCTGTTTGGCGAATAAGTTGCAGGTCTTCGCCGAAGACTTTTATGGTGATGGGGGCAATTTCGCCACTGAGGTCTTTCAGCCGGTCAGGCAATACCTGGAACAACTCCGGCTGTAGTCGCGGCACATGGGACCGGTCGAAAGCGCGGATTTTGTCCATGATTTCAAAAGAAGACAGTTTATGGCCTTTTTTCAAATTGATCACGAAATCGCCATCGTTGGTATGAGTTCTTGGATGGGCCAGACTGCGGCCGGTGCGTAAAGAATAGCTTTCTACATCAGGCAGGCTCATAATGTACTGCGCAACGGGTTGGAGCATCTTTTTCGTGGCTTCGATGGAACTACCGGGCGGGGCGAGGTAATCGTGTACAATGGTGCCTTCGTCCCATTGCGGAAGGAAACCGCTGGGAATCTTTAAATAGGAAAAAACCGCTACGGAAGCAAATAGAAAAACCATCAGCAGCGTAAGCAACGGAGCATTGAGGAAGCGTTTCAGGGCTTTTTGTTGCAGGTTGACCAGCAGTGGCATGAAACGGCCCGGTTTTTTCCGGCGAACCGAGATAAAACTGATGGCCAGCGCCGGGGTGAGAAATACGGCAAGCAACATGGAGACCACCACGGCAATGGCCAGCGTGGAGGCCAGTGCCTTGAAAAAGATGCCCGGCACACCCGACAAAAAGACCAGCGGAACAAAAACCACAAGGGTGGTCAGTGTGGCGCCGAGCAGGGGAGGGATAATTTCGGAAGTGGCGCGTGTTACGGCTTCTTGCCGGTCGAATCCCTCCTCGAGGTACCGTTCAATGTTTTCGATAACCACAATGGCATTGTCGGTAAGGATGCCAATGGCTGCCGCCAGTCCGCCCAAACTCATGATGTTCAGGTTCATGCCCAGCAATTTGATAAAGATAAAACTGATGAGCAGTGCCACGGGGATGATGGTTACCGTGACCAGGGTGATGCGGAGTTTTTTCAGAAACAGTAACAAGATGATAAACGTAAGGAAAGCGCCGAGGAAGATGGCATCCCGTACGCTGCCAATGGCGCCGCGAATAAAATCGGTCATGTCGTACCATTTCTGTACTTCCACATCTTTCGGAATGACTTTGTTGAGGGCGTTTAATTTTTTTTCTACCGCTTTCATAATGGCCACGGCATTGGTGCCCGGTTGTTTGATAACGGTGATCAGGACGGCCGGCTTCAAATTGCTTTCGCAGGCAATGAACGTTTCTTTAACCGCCGGTTTTACGGTGGCAATATCCGAAAGGAATACGGGGTGACTGCCGCGGCGTGCCACAATGGTCCGGCGGATGTCTTCGATTTTGACAAAACGGTTATCGGCAATGTTCAGGTAAAGTTTATTGGCTTCGTTGAGCCGGCCCACAAATTGCAGATTGTTGGCTTGCCGTATGGCGTTTTCCACTTTTTGGTAATCGATGTGCAGGGCAGTGAGTTTGTCGGGGTTCAGATCCACCCAATATTCGCGCTGATGGCCGCCCATTACTTCGATGTTGTACACCCCGGGAATGGCAGCCAGTTGCGGACGGATGGTAAAAACAGCCAGGTCACGCAGTTGCAGCAGGTTTTCTTTGGCAGAGGTGAGGGCAAAACCGGCCACGGGATAGGTGCTTGTGGTAAAGCGGCGTACTTCGATTTTTACGCCGGGCGGCAGTTGGTGCTGGATACCGCTTACTTGTGCCTGAACCAATTGGTAAGCCCGGAACATGTTTTGTCCCCATTGGAAATCCACATTGACTTCAAGTGAACCGCGGCTGATGGAAGCCCGTACCGTGCGGACCCCTTCGACCATCATCATGGCCTCTTCGATGGGTTTGGCTACCCGCATCTCCATCTCTTTCAGGGGCGCCAGACCATAATCCACTTCAATGGCAATGCGCGGAAAAGTGGCATCGGGAAATACGCCCTCCGGGATACGGAAAAGCAGGTATCCGCCGATCAGCGAAAGCAACAGGGTGGTGAAAATGATGGCCCGTCTGTTTTCAACCGCAAATTTTGACAATCCTTTCATGGGTTACATTTGTTTGTTCATCTCCCGGGTTTCCCTTATTTAACATGATGCCTTGTGTCTTTATTTGTATTTTGTTTTTGCGATTTTAAAGTTTACGCTTTTTATAAAAACATTCATAATGCTAATTTACAGTGTTTTGGTTTATCTCTACTGCCACCCCATCGGTTAACGAATAGGCTTTGTCGGTGACCACTTTTTCTCCGGCATGCAATCCCGAAAGGATTTCCACATACCGGCTTTGCCGGATGCCTACGGTTACCTTTCGTTTACGGGCTATGCCGTTTTGTATCACAAAGACATAAAAAACACCTTCCTGTTCCAGCAAGGCCGGGCGCGGGATGAGGTAGGTATGGCGGTGTTCGGTGGCCGGGAACCAAAGTTTCACCTGCATGCCGGGGCGGAACTGTTCGCCGGGGTTAGACAATGTCAGCCGGATGCGGAGGGTTTGCGTAGCAGGCCGTACTATTCCGGCGAAAGCCGAAACCGGTAAAACCAACGGTTTGTGGGGGTAATTGATAAACTGCAGATGCATGGATTTTAATTTTTTGACGGTTGGCATGTACTGCACCGGTAAATCGGCATAAACATCAAGTTGTTTTAAATTGGCAATCCGGGCAATGGCTTCCCCTTTTTTCACCACATCGCCGGAGCGGTGAAAAACGGCTAACACAATGCCCCCTGCCGGGCTTAATAACGGGATTTCCTTGATTTCTTCGGAAAGGGTTTTGCGCTGGGCGGCAGGTACTTGTCCCATTACATGCAAGAGGGCTTCCCGCAAAGGGGGAATGATGATGCCGGCTTGCTGTCCTTTGCGTACCCGGTCACCCACCAGCAGCGAAAAAT
>CAYYRE010000172.1:0-5503 GCA_964473895.1 uncultured Lentimicrobiaceae bacterium
CCGGCTTATTTTTTGATTGACCGCGGGACACAGGCCCATTACCGGAAAATGGCGATGTTACTTGACGAACATATTCCGTTAAAAGGACAAAGCGTTCTGGATGTGGGTTGCGGTACCGGAAGCTGGATCGGTACCCTTAAAACCTACGGTTTGAAAACGGCTGCCGGAGTTGACTTTTCCGCCAAAATGCTCAGGGAAGCGAAAAAAAACCATCCCGATATCCAATGGGTGCAACAAAGCGGTGAATCGCTCTCGGCCTTTGCCGATCATTCCTTTGATATGGTGACTGCCACCTTTGTTTTGCACGGTATGAAGGCTGTCAAACGCGCACGCCTATTAAAAGAAATGCAGCGGGTGGCCCGCCGGTGGGTGGTCATCCACGATTTTTATAAAGGTTCTTCTTTTGGTGTTTGGATGCTCGAAACACTGGAACGAAGCGATTATGTGCAGTTTAAGCACCATTTCAAAGAGGAAATGGCAACCTTTTTCCCTGATACGGAAATTTTGGTTGGGGAAAACGGCAATGCCCTGTACATCGGACATTTATAGATGGTTGCGGAATTTATTTTATCCCGAAATGGGTTATTTCTTCCGGAGTACTTCCACTTCTTCGTAACCTTCGATGATGTCGCCCACTTTAATGTCGTTGAAGTTCTCAATGTTCAATCCACATTCGTATCCGGCCGACACTTCTTTTACATCTTCTTTAAACCGTTTTAAGGAACCCAGTTTTCCGGTGTACACCACAATGCCGTCGCGAATCAGCCGTATTTTGGTATTACGGGTGATTTTTCCATCCAGCACGTAACAACCGGCAATGGTACCCACCTTGGTGATTTTAAATGTTTCGCGTACTTCCAGATTACAAACAATTTTTTCCTCCATTTTGGGGGCAAGCATTCCTTCGATGGCTGCTTCAAGCTCTTCGGTGGCTTTGTAAATGACCGAGTAAAGCCGGATGTCGATTTGTTCTTTTTGTGCCAGTTTGCGAGCCTGTGGCATGGGACGTACCTGGAAACCAATGATAATGGCATCGGAAGCCGAGGCGAGCAATACATCCGATTCGGTAATGGCGCCCACGGCTTTGTGAATGATGTTGACTTTTGTTTCTTCGGTAGAAAGTTTTAGTAAGGCATCGCTGAGTGCTTCCACCGAACCGTCCACATCCCCTTTGACAATAATATTGAGTTCTTTGAAATCACCAATGGCAATACGGCGTCCGATTTCATCAAGGGTAATGTGTTTTTGAGAACGCATGGCCTGTTCGCGGATGAGCTGTTGCCTTTTGGTTACTATGGCTTTGGCCTCTTTTTCGTCCAGCATCACATTGAGTGTGTCGCCGGCCTGGGGGGCCCCGTTTAGTCCGAGCAACAGCACCGGTGTGGAAGGTCCGGCTTGTTCCACTTTTTCGCTCCGTTCGTTGAAAAGTGCTTTCACATGGCCGAAAACAGGCCCGGCTATGATGATGTCTCCCTTTTTCATGGTACCATCCTGAATCAGTACGGTAGCTACGTAGCCGCGGCCTTTGTCGAGAGCGGCTTCAATAACAGTTCCTTTACCCGGCTTGTCCGGATTGGCTTTCAGTTCCAGCAGTTCGGCTTCCAGTAATACCTTTTCCAACAGTTCGTTCACCCCTTGTCCGGTAACGGCCGAAATTTCCTGTGATTGGTACTTGCCGCCCCATTCTTCCACCAGAATGTTCATGTTGGCCAGTTCTTCTTTAATCTTATTGGGGTTGGCGGTGGGTTTGTCCACTTTGTTAATGGCAAAAACAATGGGCACGCCGGCGGCCTGCGCGTGGTTAATGGCTTCTTTGGTTTGCGGCATCACGCTGTCGTCGGCGGCGATGACAATAATGGCCACATCGGTTACTTTTGCCCCGCGGGCACGCATGGCGGTAAAGGCTTCGTGACCGGGAGTATCCAAAAAGGTGATTTTTTTGCCTTCCGGGGTGGTTACTTCGTAGGCCCCTATGTGCTGGGTAATACCGCCGGCTTCCCCGGCGACCACATTGGTATTCCGGATATAGTCGAGTAATTTGGTTTTTCCGTGGTCCACATGGCCCATCACGGTGACAATGGGGGCACGGGGAACCAGTTTCGAGGGGTCATCTTCCACTTCTTCCACATCAAGGTTTTCGTGGTCTTCCACATCCACGTATTTTACTTTGTATCCGTATTCTTCTGCCAACAACGAAATGGTTTCGGCATCCAAACGTTGGTTAATCGAAACGAACAAGCCGATTTGCATACAGGTTTTGATGATCTCGTTCACATTCACGTTCATCATGTTGGCCAGTTCGTTGGCTGTTACAAATTCGGTAACTTTCAGTATGTTTTGTTCTTCCTGTTGTTTCTTTAGCTCTTCTTCATGGATATGCGAAATGTTGTCGCGTTTTTGCCTTCTGTATTTCGATGCTTTTGATTTTCCGGTAGGAGCCAGACGGGCCAGTGTTTCTTTGATTTGTTTCTGGATTTCTTCTTCGGTCGGTTCGTGTTTGATAACTTTTTTGGCGTTGCCTTTTTTGGGCCCGTGTTTTCCATGGGTCCCTTTGCCTACAGGCTCTCCTTTTTTCCGTGTGTCAATACGGCGTCTTTTCTTTTTGGAGTGTCCTTCGCCCGAAGAGGAAGCCACCGGTTTTTTCTTCTTTTTTTCCGGCAGGACAATCTTGTCGAGAATTTTTGGACCCGTTAGTTTTTCTACTTTGGTGGCAATAAAATTGTCCGGTTTTTCCTCTGCAGCCGGTTTGACGGCTTCTTCCGAAGGGGCCGGAACGGCTGCTTGTTTTTCGGCGACAGGAGGCTTTTGTTCGGTGGCCTGTTTTTCGGGAACGGTTACCGGCTTTTCGGGTGCCTGTTTTTCCGTCCGGGCTTCTTTTTTCTTTTGGGCCTCTTTTTTCCGTTCGGCTTTGGTTTTCTTTGCCGGACGTGTTTTTTGGTTCAGGCTGTCCAAATCGATTTTGTCAACAATTTTAGGTCCCTGGACCTTGATTTCCTCTTTTTCCTCTGTCTTTTCTACCTCTTCTTTAGGCTCTACAGGTTCTGATTTTACGACTTCCGGCTCTTTCTTTTCTGCTGCTATTGCTTCTGCCGGTTTTTCTTCGGGTACCTGTTTTTCAACTGCTGCCTCTGGTTCGGGTATAGTGACTGGCTTTTTTTCTTCTTTTTTTACCGGTTCGGGCTCCGGTTCCGGACGTTTCACCGGTTCTTCGGGCGCTGTTTTTTTCACAGTTTGGGGAGCCGGGGCAGGTTTTTCATAAGCCATGCCGGTATTGCCTTTGATGAACAGTTCTTCGGTTTCAAGCGGTTCTTCTTCCGGAAGCTCATCCTTTTTTTCCTGTTTCAGCTTATCTTCAATGCTGATGGTTTGTTTGCCGACAAATTCAAGGCCTTTTTTATGGGCTTCTTCCTTTACGGCTTTTTCTGCCTGAAACTCATTCACCAGCAGTTCATACATTTCAGGAGCCAGCTTGGTGTTGGGTGAGCTTTCCATTTTAAAACCTTTCTTTTCAAGGAATTCAATGATGGTATTCATACCGATATTGAATTCCCTAGCGGCTTTACTTAATCGTACTATTTTTTTTGCTCCGGCCATATGGTTTGTTCTTTTTGTCTTTTTTAATCCTGAAATATATTTTTTGTTGTCCCGGCGGTTATGGTTTTATTCAAATTCGGCTTTTAAAATCCGGATCACCTCGCGAATGGTTTCTTCTTCGAGGTCGGTACGGTTTACCAGTTCTTCCACATCCAGTTCAAGGACACTTTTTGCCGTATCACATCCGATATTGATCAACTCGTCAATGATCCACTGGTCAATTTCATCTGAAAACTCCTGCAGTTTAACATCTTCGGCATCGTTATCGGTATCGCGGTAAACATCAATTTCGTAACCGGTCAGTTGACCGGCCAAACGGATGTTGAACCCGCCTTTTCCGATGGCCAGCGAAACCTGGTCGGGACGCATATACACATCGGCGCGATGATTTTCTTCGTCCAAATGAATGGAAGTGATTTTGGCCGGTGAGAGTGCCCGTTGGATGAACAAGCTGTCGTTGGTGGTGTAATTAATCACATCGATATTTTCGTTGCGCAGTTCGCGTACAATACCGTGGATACGTGATCCTTTCATGCCGACGCAGGCTCCCACCGGATCAATACGGTCGTCGTAAGATTCTACGGCTACCTTGGCACGTTCGCCGGGAACACGGACAATTTTTTTAATGGTAATGAGCCCATCGTAAATTTCGGGTACTTCCTGCTCGAACAATCTTTCAAGAAAAACGGGTGAGGTACGCGAGAGGATGATAACGGGTGAATTGTTCCGCATGTCCACCTTTGAGACCACGGCACGGATGTTATCTCCTTTTTTGAAATAATCCGAAGGGATTTGTTCCGACTTGGGAAGAATCAGTTCAATGTTTTCGTCATCAAGCAGCAAAATCTCCTTTTTCCATATTTGATACACTTCGGCAGTAACCACCTCACCGACTTTTTCTTTGTATTTTTTGTAGATGTTGTCTTTCTCGTAATCCATTACCCGGGCTACCAAAGCCTGCCGGACATTCAGTATCTCGCGACGGCCGAAATCGGAAAGGAATATTTGTTCCGAAACCTCTTCGCCCACCTCAAAGTCGGGTTCAATTTTAATAGCATCGGAATAGGCAATCTGGGTATTGGGGTTTTCCACGGCACCATCTTCCACAATTTCGCGGTTGTGCCATATTTCCAAATCACCGCGGTCAATGTTTACGATCACGTCGAAATTACTCTCTTCACCGTATTTTTTGGCCAGCATACTGTGGAATACATCTTCGATGATGCGCATCAGGGTTTCCCTGTCGATGTTCTTAAACTCTTTAAATTCCGAAAAGTTTTCGACCAAATTTATGTTATCCATCTTTTTTTGTTTTTTGTCAGTTAAAATTCTATCACCGCTTTGGCTTGCTGAATCCCACTCATGGGTATGCGAATGGTTTCGCCGGCAACTCTTTTAATGGTTTTTTTATACTTTTTTTCTTTTTCTTCTTTTAAAACAATGTGGTCAGTTTCCGCCTTCAGCAAAATGCCCTTCTTTTCCGTACCATCGTTCAGTTTTACCCGAATCCGTTTGTTCAGGTACTTTTTGTACTGGCGCAACAAGGTAAACGGAAATTCCAGTCCCGATGAAAGCACTTTGAGCTCAAAATCCTCTTTGTCGCGGTCTAACCGTTGTTCAATATAACGGCTGAGCTCAATACAGTGTTCGATGGTTACTGACGTATCGCTGTCCATTACCACACTGATGGTGTTGTCGGCAGACACTTTCACCTGTACGACAAAACGGTCGGTTCCTTCCAGCTGTTGCGCAGCCCACTTTCTTATTTGTTTTTCTTCAATCATCTGTAATAAAAGAGGGGACATCTGTCCCCTCCAAATCATTCGCGTTTAACCTCTGTTGTCCGACCAGGATTCGAACCTGGACAGGCAGAACCAAAATCTGCAGTGCTGCCATTACACCATCGGAC
>CAYYRE010000173.1:0-5484 GCA_964473895.1 uncultured Lentimicrobiaceae bacterium
TTCACTCATGTTGAAGTTGTCGGGTGGGGGCGTGGTGTTTTCCAATTGGGCCATCTTGCTTTTATTGATGGGGGCCAGTGGGATGCGCCCCAAGCTATCCTTTTGGGCTATATTGCCGTTGGCATCGCGTTTGATGGTCTTGAAACTATCTCCGAAATAGGGAGAGAAATCGGCTACTTGGCTAAAAGCTGTGGGGGAGTAACGATCCAACACCCATTCACTCACATTTCCAGCCATGTTGTACAGCCCGAAATCATTGGGCCAGTAGGAAAAAACAGGAGCCGGAATACTGGCAGCATCATTCAGGTCGCCGGCCACCCCCATGTAATCCCCTTCGTTGATTTTAAAGTTAGCCATGAAACTGCCATAATGTTTTTTGTCATCCGACCGCAGGCCTTCCCCGTTCCAGGGGTATGTTTTCCTTTCGACAATGCGGTTGTTCACCGTGTTGCCAATAAGCCCCAAGGCGGCATATTCCCATTCAGCTTCAGTGGGGAGACGGTAATGGGGTAATAAAATACCATCGCCGTAGGTTACTTTCCGAACCCCTGTTCCGTTGGGGTTTAAATCTTTTTTACCTTCTTTGACCAACCCTTGGTACTGCCCTGCAAGATAAGCCTCTGTATTAAAGCTGTTATCATCTTTTTGGTCCGGGTCGTAATCAAGATATCCCGCATTGATCAGCAGTTGTTCGTTGACGCGGTCTGTTCGCCACGCGGCATAATCGTTGGCCTGCAACCAGCTGACTCCCACCACCGGATAATCGTGGTACGCCGGATGGCGGAAATAGTTTTCGACAAGCGGTTCGTTGTAGGTCATCTTGTCCAGCCAAACAGTGGTGTCGGGCAACGCTTTTTTCACAACGGTGGGATAATCAGCACCGTAAACCCTTTTGAGCCAATAAATGTATTCGAGGTAGTCCAGGTTGCTGACTTCCGTTTCGTCCATATAAAAACTGTTCACCGTTTCCTGGTGCGGACGGTTGTCCCACTCGTAAAACGGTGTTTCTTCGGTGGCGCCCATGGTAAAAGTACCCCCTTCAATAAATACCAAACCCGGTCCGGTTTTTTGCTCTTTGGCAGGAGCTACTTCAAAGCCGCCGTTTTTGGGGTCGTTATAGGCCCATCCGGTGGTACGCGATACGTTTTTCCCTCCCTTGTTGCTGCAGGAAGTACTGAAAACGAGCATGCTGCCAAGCGAAAAGAGAAGAATAAAAAGTTTGTTCAACTTCAGCATATTAATGGCCATTAAATTTTTCTTGATGTATAACTGTTTCCAGCGATTTTTATTGTTTCCCGAGGGGAATTTCTTTTTCCCTGAAAATTGCAAATGTAAATAATTAAGCCGGATGATGTGCTTTTTGAAACTTTTTTTTGATTTCCGTTTGCTCCGTTAGGCCGGCAGGTATATTTTCTTCCCATTCTTTTGCCTGTTTTTCAAAATAAAAAGCTTTCCGTTACGTTTTCTTAAAAGTTTTGTACCTATATTCAATATATTTGCCATCGAAAATTTTTCTATGCGCACCCTATTCCGTACGTTTTTTATTTTGATGCTCTTGTGGCCTTTCACAAGTTATGCCATAGATTATGCGGTGGATGACTCTCTTCAGTGGCAGGGATTGCAGTCGTTTCGTACGGGGCAAGGAGTCTCTTTTGAACGGCTTTCTTTTGTCGGGGCTTATTTTATTTCACCTGAAAGTATGCCCCGTTACGAAAAAATGGTGCCGGTTCATGCGGTATCGGTACAAATATCGGGGCGGATGGTCCGGAAGAAAACGGTTCCTGTTTCTTTGGCCGAAGCCCGGTGGCTTTCGGGAAAGCATTTCTCGGATACTGTTTTTCGTTTAAAAGTGGCCCTTTCGGTGGCGCGAAAACAACCTTATGCTTTGGTGCAACTGGTACCGTTGCGATGGAACCCGCATGAAAATTATTATGAAAAATTATTGTCGTTTCAAATAACCCTTTCGGTTGTCGATGTGCCCGAAACCGGCCGGCAGCAAAAACAACAACTTTTGTCGCGTTCGGTGTTGTCTTCCGGTACCTGGTTTAAAATAAAAATTAGTAAAACAGGGGTATATAAACTGACTTACGAAGACCTGAAAAGTATGGGATTTCCAGTGGATGGAAACCCGGCGGACATAGCACTGTACGGTAACGGGGGCGGTATTTTACCGGAACAAAACAATGCGCCGCGTCCGCCCGGCCTTACCGAAAATCCCATGGAAATGGTGGACAATGGCGATGGCGTTTTCGGTCCCGGCGATTACTTTCTTTTTTACGGTGTGGGGCCGGTAACCTGGAAATACAATGCCACAGACCAAATGTTCCATCACCAAAATAACTATTACGCCGATTTTGCCTATTATTTTTTGACTTTGAAAAACGCTCCTGCTCTGCGGATGCAAACGGATACGGTTACCGGTACACCGGATATTGAGGTGGACCGTTTTGTGGATTATGCTTATCATGAAAAAGATGAGAGAAATCTTGGCAATACGGGCAGAACCTGGTACGGTGAAGTGTATGATTTTACAACCGATTATTCTTTTGATTTTACCTTTCCCAACATCCTGAAAGACCAAGAAGCTCACCTGAAAGCTGTTTTTGCCTCCAAGGCCAATGCATCCAACCGGTTTTTGATATATACCAACGGTCAACTGCAGAAAACACTGAACATGCCCATTACCGGAAACAGTTATTACGATGTGGGCAAAGGGGGAAGTACACAGTTTGTTTTTTCGCCTGCCGCAGATAAAATTACCGTGAAAACGGTTTATCAGCGGAATGATCCTTCCGCTACCGGGTACCTTGATTATATTGAATTGAATGTTTGGCGAAAACTAATATTCGGCGGGGGACAAATGACATTTAGAAATATTTTTTCTTCCGGAAATATGGCCCGGTATCATTTACAAACTGCAGGAAAAACACAAGTGTGGGATATTTCCGAACCGCTTTTGCCCCACCGGGTAAAAACAGCAGCTGCCTCAGGCGGGTTGACTTTTCTCACAAAGATTTCTCCCTACAAAGCTTTTGTGGCTTTTGATGGTTCCGATTTTTACAAACCCGTTTTTGTGGAAAAAGTAGCCAATCAAAATTTGCATGCGGTCAAGGATATTGACATGCTCATAGTGACCTATCCCGGTTTTTTGGATCAGGCGCAGCGTCTTGCCGATTTTCACCGCGAAAAAGATGGCTTGAAAGTGTTTGTGACCACTCCCCAAAAAATTTATAACGAATTTTCCTCCGGGGCACAGGATGTTACCGCCATTCGTGATTTTGTGAAACACATTTACGATCAAAGCGATCCCGGACAGGAAATAAAATATCTGCTCCTTTTTGGAGATGCTTCTTTCGATTACAAAGACCGGGTACCCGACAATACCAATTTTGTTCCCTGTTGGGAATCGATCCCTTCGCTCAATACCATTAGCTCGGTGGCTTCGGATGATTATTTCGGTTATTTGGACCCCGGGGAAGGAACCAACTACAGCGACCGGGTCGACATAGGTATCGGACGTTTCCCGGTGGATACACCCGAAGAGGCCAAAGAAGCGGTGGATAAAACGATCGGCTATGCCGTAAACAAACCTGAAAATATGGGGCCTTGGCGTAACCGGTTGACTTTTGTGGCCGATGATGGCGATTACAACCGTCATTTGAAAGATGCGGAAACACTTACGGGCTATCTGGATACAAAATATCCGGTGTATGGTATCAACAAGCTGTATCTCGATGCTTTTCCGCAGGTATCCACCCCAAGCGGACAAAGAGCTCCGGCACTCAACGAAGCCATTAACGCTGCCATCGATGCCGGGACTTTGATTTTTAATTACTCAGGTCACGGCGGAGAAGTGGGTTTGGGCCACGAGCGCTTTATGACCCTTGCCGATATCAATTCGTGGAATAATAAAAACAGACTCACAGTGTTTATTACGGCAACTTGTGAATTTACCCGGTATGATAATCCTGAAATGGTTTCGGCAGGGGAGCTGGTTTTTATGAATCCCAACGGAGGGGCGGTGGCTTTGTTCACTACCACACGGGCTACTTATGCCAGCGCCAATCTGGCTCTGAACATGGCCCTGTTTAAGCATAACCTTTTTGAAAAAACCGATGGGGCTTATCCTTGTTTTGGGGATGTGATCATGCATTCCAAAGTGTTGGGGGGCAATAACGATAAAAAATTTGTGCTCATAGGCGATCCTGCACTGAAACTGGCCTATCCCGAAGACAAAGTTAAAACAACCCGTATCAATGCGCGGGCAGTGGTCGAAGGGGAACCCGACACATTAAAGGCTTTGTCAAAGGTGCGTATCCAGGGTGATGTAACGGATGACAGTGGGCGGAAAATATCCGATTACCAGGGGACCATCTTTTCAACGGTCTTTGATAAAAAGTCGGCCATTACCACCCTGCGAACCGATCCTGATAGCCGGGTGACCACCTTTTATATGTGGAAAAGCATTTTGTTTAAAGGAGAAGCCGCCATTCGGAACGGCAGTTTCGATTTTTCGTTTGTGGTGCCCAAAGACATTGCTTACAAATTCGGTAAAGGACGGATCAGCTATTATTTTGACAACGGAAAAACCGATGGACACGGTGATTACGAAAACATTGTGGTGGGTGGTTATGATAATGGGGCGCCGGCCGATACAACCGGCCCGGATATCCGTTTGTATATGAACGATTCCTCCTTTGCCCCGGGCGATGTAACCCATGCCAATCCGGTACTCTTTGCCCGGTTGAGCGACCAAAGCGGCATCAATACCACGGGAAACGGCATAGGTCACGATATTGTGGCTACCCTTGATAATGATCCTTCGCAAAGTTATCACCTGAATGCCTATTATGTGGCCGACGAAGGCGATTTTACCAAAGGTTCCATCCGGTTTCAACTGAAAGGGTTGTCCGAAGGAAAACATATTATCCGGCTGAAAGCCTGGGATTTGTATAATAATTCTTCCACGGCCGAATTGCCGTTTGTGGTGGAACCGGCTTCTAAGCTGGTGATCGAAGACCTGTATAACTTCCCCAATCCGGTAACGGATGCCACTGATTTTGTTTTTCAACACAATCAGGCAGGGAAATTGTTGAAAGTCAGGTTGGATATTTATCAACTGGATGGGCGCCGGATGAAAACCATTCGCGAAGAAATTACCCCGTCAGGTTTCGGATCGGGCCGTATCCATTGGGATTGTACCAACGATGCCGGAAAAAAAATCGGACGGGGTATCTATGTTTACCGGTTGCAAGTAACGGCTCCCGACGGACAGGTAAAATATTTGCACAACAAACTGGTTTTTATCCGGTAAAGTTTTGAAAATCAAAAATCAAAAGAAAAAGTTGTTTAAAGTTTAAGAAAAAAATATCTTTATAATGTATTATAAATCAGCAAATAAATTCCGAATATTCCCCTTTTGGAAGAGCCTGTCCCGCTTAAGCGGGAGGTGTAGGTATCTAAAAAGATATTTATTTGCTGATT
>CAYYRE010000174.1:0-5384 GCA_964473895.1 uncultured Lentimicrobiaceae bacterium
AAAAAGTTTTGAACAATTTATTAAACATTTTCTTTCTGAAATAATGCAGGAATTATCCTGAGAATCAGCTTTATATCGCCCCAGAACGAATAATTGTAAGCGTATTGGTTGTCCAAAGCTTTGCGTTCTTCTTCCGACATAACACCACCTTTACCCCTCAATTCCACCTGCCATAGCCCTGTAATCCCTGCCGGTGCAAGGAACCGTGCACTCCAATCATCGGAAGTCAGTTGTTCTGCTTCATAGAGTGGAAGGGGACGGTTTCCCACAATCGACATGTCTCCTTTGAGCACGTTAATCAATTGCGGAAGCTCATCGATACTTGTATTTCTAATGAATTTTCCTACTTTGGTTATGCGCGGGTCATTTTCAATTTTTACAAAAGTAGCCCCCTTTTCTTTCTTCTTTAATTCGTGATACCAGTATTCACATATTTTTTTTCCTTCAATGTAAAGAACAGGTGAGCAGTATTGACCTTCGGGTAACTTGGCACAACGCGGGCAAGGGGGAAAATCGCGGGTGTCATTTTCTGCCTTTTTATCTTTGGCATACTGGTTCAGATGCTCCAATTCTTTCAGTTTGGCATCGGCGCCGGTGTACATGGAGCGGAATTTGAGAAAATCGAAGATCTTGTATCCGGTACCTACCCTTTTCGATTTGTAAATGACCGGGCCCTTGGATTCCAATTTAATGGCAATGGCTACCAGGATCATCAACGGCGAAAGCAGCAGCAGGGCTGTGGCCGATACGATAATGTCAAACAACCTTTTGGCAAATGGAATTTTATATTCTTTTTGCACCGGTATGTCTGCCGGGGCACTTTCCCTTATGTCACGCAGATAATGTTGCAGGAACCGGATCCGGGTAAAAAGGTTTTCCACCGGGGGCATGGAAAGGTACAGGTCGTCAATCACTGCTTTGTGCTTGATCATTTTGTCTCTAAACTGTTTGTCTTCTTCAAAGGCAAACAGGATAAACGGAACCTGGGTCAATCCCAGTTTCCCCTTAATGTGTGTGGCCAGGTTACTGCCTTCTATTCCGGGTAATTTGTCATCCGACAATATGGCATCCACATCCTTGTTTTTCCGTAGGTAGTCGATGCCGCGGAGTCCGTTTTCCATCACAACGAACGTAACATCGTTGCTTTGCCGGTTCAATGCATCAATGACTTCCGCCCGGTTCCCAATGTAGAGCAGTTTCAATTTTTTCTTCGGATCTTCTCCCATGAAACTTATTTGCTAATTCTGTTGAGGATATTCTCAATACGAATGGACAACTCTTCAGGATTAAAAGGTTTTACAATGAAGTCATCGGCACCCATTTTGAGTAATTTAATTCTTTCCTGACTGCTTTCTATTCCCGAAAGAACAATAATGGGGATGTGCTTAAAAAAACCGCTGGCCCTGATTTGTTTGAGAAATTCCTGCCCGTTGAGGTTAGGCATTTGGATGTCGGCAACAATCAGGTCGGGAATGTTTCCTTCTTCGAGATACTTAATCCCCTCTTGTCCATCCGATTTGGTAACGACATCATATGTTTTGCTGAGAAAATTTTCCAATAACATGCGTATGGAAAGCTCATCATCAATAATTAGTATTTTTTTCTTCATAATTTATGGTGTTAATTTGACAGGCAAATTGATACCCATTTTAAAGCAAATGTAAAGAAAATCTTTATATGACAATACTTTCGTCCTAAACTTATTTACATGTGAAAGTTAATAACATTTTCCCTTAGGGGTCATGGGAGGCGCTATGGGTTTTTCATACTTTGCTTTTTTAAAAGGAAAACAGCGGGGATAGCTGCAAAAGCAAGGAAACCGGAGAAAAGAAATGTTTTTTCAAGTCCTATGGCATCGCCGAGGTAACCGGCAGCCAAAACGGCCAAGGCACTGCTGATAAAGTTGATGGTGGTGAAGCTGCCATTCATGAATGCCGGCTGGTCTGAGCCTTGTTCCTGTACCAGGGCCAGCAAAACGGGTGTGGAGGCGGCCAGTACAAATCCCAAAAATAGCAGCGAAATGATTTGCAACAGCGGAGGAGCCCATAAAAAGAGGAACATAAAAAAGGGTGAAGCGATGGCAAGGGCCAGCAGCATTCGAAACCGCCCGATTTTATCTGACAAGGTGCCGGCAAGGAAAGTGCCTGCCACGGCGGTTGCCTGCAAAATGGATAACGAAAAAGCACCGAAAAGCAATGTGTTGCCTTGCGTTCCTACCATATAGGTCGGAAGGAAAGTGGAAAGACCTGCCCGCATGACGGACCGGAACAGCATGTAAACGGTTAGGGCGATGAAAAATCCGGAGTAACGGTGCAGTGTTTTTTTCCATGAATTGGTTGTTGATCTGTTTTTGTCCACTTTTTCATAAGGGATTTTTTCCAGTACCAGGGAGAGAACAAAAGCTGCAACCACGGCAGGTATGGCCAAACGCCAAGTGCCCTCAAGGCCCCACCACGACACGGCACTTACCACGAGTACCGGTCCGAGCATGCGGGCACTCTCGCCTCCGAGCATGTAAAAACTCATGCCTTTTCCGGCCCGGTTTCCCGAAAAATCTTTTATGATGACCGGAGCCGGCACATGAAAGATGGCCGAACTGATGCCAATAGTGAAAAGTAATATGGCCAGGATAATCAGATTGGGGGCCAACCCCAACAAGCTTCCGCTAAGGGCTGTAACCAACGGAGCCAGAATAATGATGGGCCGCCAGCGGATTTTGTGGACAAAGGTACCCAAAACTGCGCTGAAAAGGGAAGGAATGCGTTGCAATAAACTCAACCAACTCGCTACCGACAGGTCTATTCCGTACTTTTTAAGTAACAAGGGCAGTAGCGGGGCCAAAAACGATGAGTACACATCGTGCAGAAAGTGTGCCGATGAAATGGCCCAAACTTTTTTCCGGTTGAATCTTTCTTTTTCCAACGGGGCAAAGTTACGCCAATTTTAAATCCTCAAAACAGTTAACAGGGAATAATATAAAAGGACTAACGGTAATTGTTCAGGATAAGAGGAAACTTGTTGATATTAAACGGTTTGTTGATGTAGTCATCCATGCCGGCCGCCAGACATTCCGCTTTATCGTTTTCGTGTGAATTGGCTGTGAGGGCAATGATTTTTACCGGGTCACCTGCCGGTTGTTTATTTTCGATTTCCCTGATTTGGCGGGTGGCTTGTAATCCGTCCATGACCGGCATTTGAATGTCCATGAAAATCAGGTCGTAATGATTTTGACGGAATTTTTCCACCGCTAATTGTCCATTGTCTGCCACATCCACATGAAAACCTTGCTTTTGCAGGATTTTTTGTGTCAGTTTTTGGTTGATCGGGTTGTCTTCCACCAGTAAAATATTCAGGTTTCCGGCAGTATTATGCAGGGAGTGGTTATGGGTATAACCCGGTGCCATTTTTACGGTGAAAGCAAACGTACTTCCTTTTTCCGGTTCACTCTCCAGATGCATATCTCCACCCAGCAACTGGCACAACCTTCGCGAGAGGGCCAGGCCGAAACCCGTTCCCTGGTTTTTGCGTGTAAGGCTCATATCGGCCATGGTAAATTTTTCCCATATTTCATCCTGGAACTCTTTTTTTATACCGATGCCGGTATCTTTGACCGTAAACCGGATTTCATGTTTTTCCTGATGGTACGAAACAGGTTCCACGTCGAGTGTGATTTTTCCACCGGCCGGTGTAAATTTTACGGCATTGTCCAGTAAATGGATGAGGATTTGTTTGAGCCGTGTGGGATCGCCTGTTAAAATTTCCGGTAAATCCGGATGCCATACGGTTTGAAAAATCAGGGCTTCCTTTTCTGCTTTGCGTCGAAAAATATCAACAACCTCCTCTATTTCATCCCTTAAATTGAATTGAATGTGGTCGAGGGTAAGCTGGTGAGCAGCTATTTTGTAATAGTCCAGTACATCGTTGAGTAACGAAAACAGATATTGCCCGGATTGATGTATGGTGTTGACCAGTTCGGTTGTTTCATGGTCCAACGGTTTTTGCTTCAGTAATAGGGTGGCACTCAAAATACTGTTGAGCGGCGTCTTGATTTCGTGGCTTACATTAGATAAAAACTGCGCCCTGAGTTGTTCTGTCTTTCGGATTTCTTTGTTTAGCGTGTCCATTTGGTTTTTCATCTCAGCAAGGTTTTTTCTTCGGGTTTTAATCATTTGTTCTTCTGTCGAACCGGAAAAAGTGTCCGGAGAAATGTCCGGCAACGAATTTTCCTTTTTATTGTTAATATGCATTTTCCCTTTGGTTGTTTTCATTGAAATATGATTCTTTTAAATATCAAGAACCGGGCCCTTTTTGCTAATAAATTGTAAAGCAGATAAATAATGGTTTTTTTCTGATGGGGTATTATTCCCAATTTGAAAAAGTGGGATGCAGAATGGGAAAAAGGTCTTAGTTGTATTTGCCTGAATCGGCCTTGAAGATTCCCCAGCGGGGATGATAACCCAAAAGAGGGGATTTAAATTTTTTGTTGTCGGCAGTAACAGCTACCAGGCGGAGGGTTTCGTAAGAAAAGTCAGCGGTTTCCAGTAGTTCTGTAAAATCTTCAAAATTCAGGGTAAGGGACGTTTTTTCTTTAGGGGAAAGTTGGCGGTTATCGGGAAGCAGAAGATAAGGTGCCAGGTCAATATTAAATTTTTGATGCAGTTGATCCGAAAGCTCAAGCTGCAGGGTACGAAGAAAAATGCCGTTTTTCAAGGCGGTAAGCTCCAGGGTTAAAGCCGTGATTTTTCTTTTCTCTTTTGTTATAGAAACAACGAGGTGTAATTGCGGATAGGTTTGTGCGGCAATGGGCAGCAAGCGCTGTTTATCTTTTTTAAATAAATAAAGGGCGGCAAACAGGATGCCGAGGCCGAAAATAACAATGTAGCCAATGGTTTCTTCCATGATGTGCAAAAATAGGCAATCGCCCGAGAAATTTTTTCTGTAGCCGGAAAAAGAACTACGGGCTAAATTTTATTTTGTCCGCAGGACTCCTTCGGAAAAGTGCCGGAGATAAAAAACATCTAAGTGGATCACATAAATCTAAGAGATCGCTTCGTCGTACCTCCTCGCGATAGGGACGCATTTTTTATAATTGTTGTAAGTTATTATACAACAATTTGGAACCATTTCACCAAGGTTTATTCTCTCTATATATGTGCACATTAAATACTGATAATCAAAATTTTAATCTAATTTTTCGCGTCATGGCGATGAGTTTCATGGGCTTGTGGGCAGAACGAAGAAGCCTGCCTGGCTACGCAGTCAGACAGGCCATCTCCTAAAGGATAAAAAGAAGCAATTTATTTAAATGGTTTTGCTTTGATTTTTACAAAGAAGTTGTTTAAAGTTTACAAAACGAAATTTTGCTAAGAACTTGATCAATCAGC
>CAYYRE010000175.1:0-5341 GCA_964473895.1 uncultured Lentimicrobiaceae bacterium
TGCTGATTTATCAGGTTGTTAAAGCCTACTTTGTTTTGTAAACTTTAAACAACTTTATTGTTAAAAATAAACAAAAAGGGGCAGAATGCAGAAAAAATAAGGGTTTGAGGGGGTTCTGTTCTGTTTTTTTGCGAACTTTGTTCGTCCAAACCAAAAACTGAAACAGAAATTGAAAAACATGGATGAACAAGCAGCCATAGACCGGCGGAATCTGGAACTTTTAAAAGAAGTCATTCAAAATGTGATGCCTGTCAATAAATTGTTGGGTATCGAAATTCAAAAGCTCGAGAAAGGATATGCCGAAGTACGGGTTCCTTTTCAGGAGAAGTTTGTGGGTGATTTTCAGCGGGGCTTATGGCATGGAGGTATTTTGGCCAGTGTGGCCGATACGACCGGCGGCCTGGTAGCCCTGAGTATGTCGAAACCCGGCGACCAGGTCAATACGGTGGATATGCGCATCGATTACCTGCACGGTGCCATAGAGGCCGATGTATTTGGTACAGCCGAATTGGTAAAGTCGGGTAAACGCATCATCGTGGCCGATGTGAAACTTTTTCAAAAGCATCAGGAACAGCCGGTGGTGGTGGCCCGGTGCGCTTTCAGTATTTTGAGGAAATAAAAAAAAGGAGGCTTTGGCCTCCTTTTTTTATTCACATGTACATGAAACTTGTTTATTGTGTCAGCATGACCGGCATGATCAACATGAGGATGTCTTCGGCCTCTTCGCTGTTGGTATCCGGAAGGATAATGCCGGCCCGGCTGGGGGCTGACAGCTCAATGACAATGTTCTCGGCTTCCAGCGTATTGAGCATCTCCTGCATAAATTTTGAGTTAAACCCGATTTCAATATCTTCGCCCGAGTAGTTGCAGCTCAAACGTTCTTTGGCATTGCTGGAGTAGTCGATGTCTTCTGCCGAAAGAACCAGCTCCTGCCCGGTAATCTTAAACCTTACCTGGTGTGTTGATTTGCTGCCGAAAATGGAAACACGGCGCAGCGAGTCCAAAAGGTTTTTACGATTAACGGTCAACTTATAGGGGTTTTGTGTTGGGATGACGGCTTCGTAATTGGGAAACTTACCATCAATGAGCCGGCAAACCATGTGCACATCATCAAAACGGAAAACCGCATTGGCATCGTTATATTCCAATTCCACCGCTACTTCCGGATCGTCGGGCATAATATTTTTGAGGTGGTTGAGCGGTTTCTTGGGAAGGATAAAAGAAGCGCTTTTTTCCGATTTAATATCATGCCGGCGGTAGCGTACCAGTTTGTGGGCATCGGTGGCTACAAAATTCATGTGATCGGGTTCTATTTCGCAAAACACACCCATCATCATCGGCCTGAGTTCGTCGTTTCCCGTAGCAAACAGCGTTTTTCCGAAAGCATTCACCAGGATGGAGGCGTTTAATTGAACGGTAACGGTATTTTCCAGCGGGGGTACCTGAGGAAATTCATCGCTGTTGTGTCCAATCAGTTTATATTTTCCTTCTCCGGCCAGTAGCAGTACTTCCTGGGTTGCCATGTCCACATTAAAAGTTACCGGAACGTTTGGCAAAGATTTGGTAATTTCCAGCAAAATACGCGCCGGAATGGCCATTTTACCCGGATCTTCGGCCATGTCTACCTGAACGGTGGCCGAGATGGTTGTTTCCAGGTCTGAAGCGGTGATCTTCAGTAACTTTTCTTCGGAAAGTTCGAAAAGAAAATCATCTAAAATGGGAAGTGTGTTGCTGCTGCTCATAACGCCGCTGATTTTTTGCAAACTTTTCAGCAGGCTGGCGCTTGATATGATAAATTTCATGGTGATAGAATTTTCTTTCTATAAAATATTCAAAAGGTAAAAGTAAAAATTTCCCTTAATCGTTCACCCTTCGCTTAAAATAAGTTTTCCACAAAAATAGTTAAGTTTTCTTCACACGGCGAAACCTGTTTTCCTGTCCTTTCCAAAGCCGTTTTATGTTTTGCCGGTGGGTGTATAGCAAAAACAATGCGGCCGTTATGGCAAATACTATTTTCCCCGGATGCCGGTCGTGAAACAGCCAGATGTCAGCTACCGGAAACGAAAGTCCTGCCAGCATCGACCCCAGCGAAACATATCCTGTAATCCACACCGTTGCAATAAAAACCACCACCGGAATCCATATGACATGGGGAAAGAGGGCAATGCCCATCCCGAGCAATGTGGCAACACCTTTCCCTCCTCTGAAAGCGGCAAAAAGGGGAAAAACGTGCCCTATGACAGCCAGAAAACCAGCTGCCATGTCGGCGTAAACAGCTTGGGATACAGTCCATCCCACAGGGACAAATCTTTCCATAAACCAAACGGCAAGAAAACCTTTGAAAACATCTATGAGTATCACCGGTATGCCGGCTTTTATGCCTAAAATGCGAATGGTATTGGTAGCCCCGGCATTACCGGAACCTTTTTCACGGATGTCAATGCCGTAAAACCATTTGCCTACCCATACGGCAGTCGGTATGGAGCCGAGAAGATAGGCCAGCACACCGCCGGACAAAACCAAAAGCCATTGCATGCTGCAAAAATAATAAAAGCAATGTAGAGATAAAGGTACCGGGAAGTTGTTTGTATTTTCTCAACCGGCACAACAACTCAAGGTGGATACATCCTTTTCAAAAGTAATGGCGGCCAGTTTTATGCCTTCACTCAGCGTGAGGTAAGGGTATAGATTTTCGGCCAGTTCCGATACGGTGATACCGTATTTTATGGCCATGCTGAGTGCCTGAATCAGTTCGCCCCCTTCGGGGGCTACGACCCGCGCACCGATCAGCCGGTCGGTTTGGCTGTTACGGATCAGCTTGATAAACCCGCGCGTGTCGTGTGCGGCAAGGCACCGGGGGACATCCTTTAATGAGAGTTTGGATACTTCGAAAGGAATGTGTTCTTTTTTGGCTTGCTGTTCATCCAGCCCGGCCCCGGCCACTTGCGGATCGGTAAAAACCACCCAGGGCAACGCAGAATAATCCGCTGTTTTTTCTGCTCCCGAAAAAGCATTCTCCACGGCAATTTTTCCTTCATAAGCAGCCGTGTAAACATAAGCCGGGGTGTCGGCCACATCCCCTGCGGCAAAAATGTGGGGTAGGTTGGTTTCCATTTGCTTATTCACGGCAATGTGCCCGTTGGGGGCAAGTTGTAGCCCGATTTTTTCAAGATTTAGTTTCCGGATGTTGGCTGTAATGCCGGTGGCTACAAAAATAATCCCCGGTTCGATAATTTTTGCAGTGGTCCCGTCCGGGTTTTTCACAAAGATGACTGTTTCCGTTCCCTGTTTTTCAAATTTTACCGCCCTGACGTTTGGCAACAGTTCAATGCCTTCACGGCGCATGTGTTTCTCCAATTCTTTGCTGATGTCCTGGGTTTGGCTCCTCAAAACCCGGTCGGTATATTCCATAACCCTGACTTTTATACCCAGACGATGGTATGCCATCGCTATTTCGCAACCAATATATCCGGCCCCGAGGATGGTCATGCTTTCGGGTTTTTCTTTGAGGTCAAACAACGAAATATGGGTGAAATATCCCACTTTTTCCAATCCCTCTATGGAAGGAATCCGGGTACTTGCTCCCGTAGCAATAAGAAATTTCAGGCTTTTGAAAGTTTTTTCCCCATTGACAAGGATGGTTTTTTCATCGACAAATTCGGCCCATCCTTCCACTAAACGGAGGTTTTGGAAATCGCGCACCACATCCATGTATTTCTTTTGTTGCAGCGAAGTAACCAAATCCTGTTTTTCTTTCATGATATCCCCGAAGCGGATGTCGGCTCCTTTTGGCTGAACCCCCTGAAAAGGGGAATGCGTCGCATGATAAACGGCTTCGGCAGCACGTATGATGGTTTTGGAAGGAACGCATCCCACATTGACACAGGTGCCACCGAAATGGAGCCCGGCATTGACCATGAGGGTCGAGAGTCCCAAGCTTTCGGCTTTTATGGCCGCGGCGAAAGCCGCCGAACCGCCGCCTAAAATAATAAGGTCATACAGGGAGGAATCCTTTTGTTGCGGTACGGCCTTTATCTCCCCGGTGACACGATAATGTCCGGTATTGTCAATGGTTTGTATGATTTCCTTTGCAGATATCTTTTGGGGATCAAATGAAAACCGGCCTTTTCCTTCGGGATAACGAATGTCTATTTCATGGATGCCTGGTTTATTTTTAAATTGCCTTTTGATGGCGGTTGCACAGTCATTGCAGGTCATCCCCTTTATTCTCAGCTCAATGTATTTCATGGTTTTGAAGTTTATCCCTTTTGGGAGATTTTGTTAATGTGTCCTCTAATACTTTGTACCCGGTGGCATTTACTGCCCGGATAATGTTCGGTTCTGCGGTTTTTGATTTGTCAAATTCGATCTGCAGTTTTCCGGTAAGGTCGTTGGCTTTGGCGCGAATGACTCCGGGGACCTGATACATTGCGTTCTCTAAGTGCTTGTTACATGCCTGGCAGGTGAGTCCTTCCACATTCAACCGGATGGTTTGAAGGTTGTTTTGCCTGACAATGACGATCTCTTTTTTGTTGTCGGGATAAAAAACCGGTTCATAATAAGGGAAAGCCATCATAAGAAGTGTCAATGCTGTGACGATTCCCAAAAAAAGTTTCGATTGCCAGAAAGAAATCCTTTGCTTTTCATCCTCGCAATCGCAGGCAGTCCCTTCCGTTTTGGCGGGCCTAAACTTTAGGTACCACGCCAGTCCCAGAACAAGCAGGGTAATACCGATCAGGTAAGGGCGGAAAGGCTCCATCCATGAAAATGCAGATGCCGTGCCTGCTGCTCCTGAGAAAAGCGCCAGAAAAGGAGTGATACAACAGAGCGATGCCGCCAGTGCCGCGAATATGCCGGCCCCGGCCAGCCTGGTGATGAAAGATTTCTTCGTTTTCATACGCTTTCCTCCTTTTGGGTGAGACTTTCCATGTAACCGAACATTATGTTGAGCAAGGTACTATGGCTGCTTTGCAACGAATAATACAGGGTTTGTCCTTCACGTCTTGCGGCAATGATGTTTCCATCTTTCATTTTCCGCAGGTGTTGTGAAACGGCCGGAATACTCATGTTTAGAATATCGGCGAGGTCGCAGGGGCAAAGTTCCGGTTCTTCGTGCAGCAGGAACATGATTTTCAGCCGGACTTCGTTTCCGGCAAGGGCTAAAACACGACTCAACTTATGGATCGGATCGGCTTCGCGTGCCAATTTCTTTTTACAGTCATCAATTTTTTCCTTGTCGGCATAAAGCCGGATGCATGATGGATATCCCATAACTATTTATTTTTAAGTTTTAACGGTACAAAGATATATATTATTGCTTATTTAAGCAAATACTTAAATA
>CAYYRE010000176.1:0-5337 GCA_964473895.1 uncultured Lentimicrobiaceae bacterium
CTTTATAATGTATTATAAATCAGCAAATAAATTCCTAATATTCCCCTTTTGGAAGGGGTGTAGGGGTAGGTATATAACAAAGATATTTATTTGCTGATTTATCAGGTTGTTAAAGCCTACTTTGTTTTGTAAACTTCAAACAAATTTAATGCGTTAAAACACAGTATAATACAAACTTTTGAACGGATGAATATCAAATAGCCAACTTCTTGCCAGCACGTTTCAACGGAAGTGGGATGACGGTTCTGTGCAATGGTACGCCATCATTATTTCATGGCTATCGTCTCTATTTCCACCAAAACACCAAGCGGCAGTTCTTTGACTGCAAAGGCTGCCCTGGCAGGAGGGTTTTCGGTATAATACTTTCCGTAAACGGCATTCATGGCGGCGAAATCTTTCATATCGCTTAACAGACAGGTGGATTTCACCACATCGGAAAAAGAATAACCGGATGCCTGCAATATGGCACCAATGTTTTTCATGACTTGCTCGGTCTGCTCGGATATACCGCCTTCAACCACATTGCCGGTTTCCGGATCGATGGCTACTTGTCCGGAAATGAAAAGCATTCCGTTTACTTCAACGGCCTGGCTGTATGGGCCGATAGCCGCCGGCGCATTTTGGGTATGGATAATTTTTTTCATGGGATTGAATTTTTAATCAAAAATAATAAAACCGCCGGTTTTTGCCCTCTATTACGTTTTATCTTTGCCTCAAATTTCTTTCAAACAATGGTTTTTCAAAGCCGTGAAATATCCATCGGGCATCTGACCATGGGGGGGAATTTCCCCATCCGTATCCAAAGCATGACCAACACGCCCACAACGGACACAAAAGCCACCGTTGAGCAAATCGAACGTCTTGCTGCTACCGGTTGCGAATTAGTAAGGGTAACGGCGGCTAACATCCGTGAAGCGGAAAGCCTGAAAAACATCCGGCTTTTACTGGATAAAAAGAAAATACGGATGCCTTTGATTGCCGATGTACATTTCCAACCGAAAGCCGCCGAAATAGCTGCCGAAATGGTGGAAAAAGTCCGCATTAACCCCGGAAATTACACCGGTTCACACCACAAAGGGAAAAAATACACGGAAGAAACCTATCAGGCCGAGCTTTCGGAAACCAGGCGCAACCTGCGTCCTTTACTGAAACGATGCCAACAACACGGTACGGCCCTGCGTATCGGCATCAACCACGGGTCGCTTTCCGACAGAACTTTGTACCGTTACGGAAATACGGCAAAAGGCATGGTAGCTTCGGCCATGGAATTTATCCGTATTTGCCAGGCGGAAGGTTTCAATAACCTGACCCTTTCGTTAAAAGCCAGCCAAGTGGAAACCGTGATAAAAGCCAACCGGCTGATGGTATCCGAAATGCAGAAAACAGGCCTGCATTATCCTTTACATCTCGGCGTGACTGAGGCAGGAAACGGTTTGGACGGACGGGTGAAATCGATTATGGGCATCGGAACACTTCTTTCGGAAGGCATCGGAGACACCATCCGGGTATCGCTTACCGAACCTCCTGAAAATGAAATTCCTGTGGCAAAGCAAATTGCAAATCTATACGGACGAAAACCATTTACACTTTCCGCTGCCCGGATCAAAAAATACGGTTCATTACCTGAAAAAGAGAAGGAAAAAACCATTTTGTTTCGCAATAAAGAAAACATCCCCGATGGGAAAATTATTGTTTTGTCCTACACAAACCTAACGGAAAACGAGCTGTTGTACCGCGCCCCGGTTGATTTTTTTCATGCTTTTGAAGCTCATCCGGAAGCTTTAGGGTTGTTAATTCGTTCGGAAGATACAACGACCGCTTATCTTCGGAAATTGACACTTACTATTTTACAAGCGCGCGGGCTGTTTTATTCTCAAACAGAGCTGGTTGCCTGTCCTTCCTGCGGCCGTACGCAATTCAACATTGAGCGGCTACTGGAAAAAGTAAAATCCCGGTTGGGAGATGTAAAAGGCTTAAAAATTGCCGTTATGGGATGTACGGTAAACGGACCGGGCGAAATGGCCGGTGCCGATTACGGATTTGTGGGTGCCGCTCCCGGAAAGGTTCATTTGTACAAAGGCCGGAATATTATTTTTCGGAACCTTTCGGAAGACGAAGCCATCAAACAAATGGAAAAACTGATCAGGAAAAAATAATTGAAAAAACAATTACTGCCGGTGGAGAAATATTTGAGCCGTCCGGGCAATGGTTTCTTCCAAAGGGGTAAAAGACATACCGGTAGCCCGGATAAATTTTTCGCTGCTATATCGATAAATACTGTTGGCCGTACGTGCCGTTTGTTTAGTAATGAGCGGTTTTTTTCCAGTGAAAAAGGCGTTTATTTTTAATAACCGCCAGGCCATCTCACTCAAGAATTTACCGGCTTCATACTTTGGGGCTTCTACACCGAGTGACATCGCCATCATTTGAAACAACTTCCGGTAGGTAATATTTTCACCATTCAAAATAAACCGTTCGCCGGAAATGTTACTTTCCATCAACAAAATCATAGCCCGGGCCACATCGTTCACATCCACATAGCCGTTCATTCCGGGCGTATATACTTTTAAGCCTTTGTAAACCGTTTGAAACATTTTAGCACTTCCTTTACTAAAATCTGCAGGGCCTAAGATAATGGAGGGATTCACAATAACCGCTTTCAATCCTTCGGCCATGCCTCGCCACACTTCGCGCTCCGCTTCGAATTTACTGTGGGCATAGGGAGATACCGGCTCATGAGCATCCCATTCCTCATTTTCCGTTGTCAGGCCATGAGCACCGGCCCTGCCAAGAGCTGCTATCGAACTGACATAACAAAGTTTTTTCACCTTTTTTTCGAGACAGGCATTTACCACATTGGCCGTGCCGGATACATTGGTTTCCATTAAACTGGCTTTATCGGCCGGATCAAAAGACACCATGGCGGCAGCATGATAAACCCGGTCAACCCCCTGCATGGACTCTATCAATGAATGGATATCTAAAAGATCGCCCGGTATCCATTCTATTCTTGAAAATAGTTTGTCCGGATTCTTTGCATAAAAAGAAAAAATTTGCCGCACATTTTCCGTGGAGGATGAAAAACGTTTGATTGCCCTTACTTTTTCTTCTTTCTGTAAAAGATGAAAGAGCAAATGCGATCCGACCAAACCGGTTCCTCCAGTAACAAGAATCATGGCAGCGAAGTTAATTGTTTTCGGGGTCTCTTTTCCTTTTCTTAACGGATAAATTTCCTATTGTAAAATTGACCGTTTACCTCAGCATGCACAATGTAAAGCCCGGAAGGTAATGGCGAAACATCCAACCTGAGCTTTTGTCCTGCCGTCTTCTTTTCGAGAACCATCCGCCCGTTAACATCGAAAACCGTTACTTTTACCCTACCGGATACCGGTTGATAAAAATACAAATAGAGCCAGTGTCCGGCCGGTACAGGCCCCATACTGAAACCGGCCGGCAGATGAAATGGTTTAATGCCTACATAATCAATACCGTTTATCTTTTGCAGGTTCCAGTGGTATGGATCGACACGCATTTGTGTTATGGTTTTCCCCTTATGGGGAAGAAAAAGCACAAAACGTTGGGCCGGAGTCGTTTGATGAAAATGGACAAGTGTGTCACTCCCATCGGAAAACACAACCTTATAGTCTTGGAGAAGTTTGAAAAAAGAAGGGTTTTGCGTGGAAGTGGTTTCCGTGCTGAAGATATAGAGCGAATCGCGGGAAGCATGCCATTCCACATGAAAAACAGGATACCCTTCGCCATAATACCACTGATCAAAAAACCATGAAAAATCTTTTCCGGTCACTTCCTGAACCACTTTTTTGAAATCATCCCCCGTGGCCACACTACCGGCAAACTGCCGTTGATAGGTTTGCAGTATCCTGAAAAAGACCGTATCGTTTTGTATTTCGTGGCGCAACATATGGAGGATGGCAGCCCCCTTATCATACGACAGCCTGCCGTTAAAAATACGCCATTCGTTTCCCATATAAATTTCGTTTTCCGGCACATAAACAGAACCGCCCGGCTGCGAAAGAACATTTTTTTGGGCTTTGGTCATAAAATGTTGTGCTATACTATCGCCGTTCAGATATTCGTTGGCAAGGTAATCGGCATAAGTGGCAAACCCTTCGTTCACCCAGATATCACTCCAGTCGGCACACGTTACATTATCGCCAAACCACATATGGCCCAATTCGTGGGCAACGAGATCAAAACCAAAACCGCCAATGGTGGTCATGGTTTGGTGTTCCATGCCGCCGCGCAACTCTGTCAGGCAATGTCCGTATTTTTCTTTCCGAAAAGGATATGGGCCAAACAAATTGGCATATAACGCAATAAAACGGCCGGTCCTTTCGATTTCCTGACGGTGCTGTTGCAGATATTCATCGGAATTGTAAATAAAATTCTGTACCAAAACCGAATCACCGGCAGGTTTCGCCGGATGTGCATAAAAACGAAAGTCCCTGTAATCGGCCACAGCATAAGAAATTAAATAGTAGTCGATGGGGTAATGTGTTTTCCATTCGTACCGTTTTTTGCCATTCCCCAAATCGACGACACGTGTCAGCAACCCTTCCGAACCGGCCATATAACGGCTGTCCACGGTAAGAAAAATCCAGGCTGAATCGGCTTTGTCTTTCAGGTCTTCTTTGACAGGAAACCAACTTTTGGCAGCAAACGGCTCGGAAAGTGTCCAGGCAACCTGTTTTTTCCAGGTTTTATTATATCCGGTGGAAACACCGGAAAAGAAACCGCCCGTTGGGGAGGTTCCATGGTAATAGATTTTAACGGAAAATAAGGTCCCTTTCCCGCTCACTGTTGGAACGGGAAACAAAACATTGTCTTTTTTTCGCAGTGGTTCCGGCAGCTTCATACCATTCAAAAAAGCAGAATCAACGCCCATCTCGGGGATCAATTCCACAGCAAAAGTATCCAGCTTTTGTATGCGCAAAGAGGCTTTAATGGTAACATTTCCTTTTACAAACGTAGTGTGGGGATCCACCGAAATATCCAAACCGTAAAAATGCACATCGTAATCAAACAAATGCTTGCTTTGCCACGCATATTCGGGTTGAAAAGCTTGCTGTTTAAACCCCTCCGGTAAAGTCTGCCGTTGGGCCCAAACCGGTAACGCAAAAAACAAAAAAGTGAAAAACAAAAACGAACGGAACATAGCCAGTTTTTTATTCAAATATACATGAAAACATTTTACACACAGGGGGATAAAAAAATTATTGGAAAACGAACAAATTTTCCCTGTAAAAAACAATTATTTTTGCCCATTAAATCCTCAGTTGAGGATAGTCGTAATGAATTGTTTAAAGTTTACCTGAA
>CAYYRE010000177.1:0-5327 GCA_964473895.1 uncultured Lentimicrobiaceae bacterium
AAAAATTGTTTTACCATTTTACAGGATCAAAGAATTAATAAATACCCAATTTTTTTCCGGCGGAATGGATTTTATCAATGGCTTCATCAATTTGGGCCGTGGTATGGGTAGCCATCAGGGCAAAGCGCAACAACGAGTCCTCAGGCCGTACCGCAGGAGAAATCACCGGATTGATAAAAACACCCTCGTCAAGGAGTATTTTGGAAATCATAAACGCTTTGTCGTTGTCACGGATATAAACCGGAATAATGGGGGTTTCGGAATCGCCCACATCCATTCCCAGTGCCCGAAAGCCGGCTTGGGCATGATGGGTATTTTCCCAAAGCCGTTGCACCAATCCCGGGTCTTCTTCGATAATATCAAGAGCGGCAATCACACTCGCAGCGGAAGCCGGCGGCAAGCTGGCGCTAAAAATCAACGAACGGGCCGTGTGCTGCAGGTAATTGATCAACTCGGCCGAACCGGCAATAAAGCCTCCGAGGGAGGCCAGCGATTTGCTAAAGGTCCCTATAATCATTTCCACCTCGCCATCCAGGCCAAAGTGGTTCACCGTTCCGGTACCGTTGTCGCCAAGTACCCCAAGCCCGTGGGCATCGTCAATCATGACGGAAGCACCGTACTTTTGGGCGAGCTGTACAATCTTATCCACATGGGCAATGTCGCCTTCCATACTGAAAAGACCATCGGTTACAATCAGCTTCACCGCATCCCCATTGTAATTTCCATCAATGTTTTTGAGCACCTTTTCCAGTGACTCCATATCATTATGGCGATACTTGAGAATCTTTCCGAACGACAACCGGGTGGCATCGATGATGGAAGCGTGGCTTTGTTCGTCAATAATAGCAATATCATTGCGTCCCACCACCGAAGGGATGGCCCCGAGGTTCGACTGAAACCCGGTGGAAAAAGCCAGGGCGGCTTCTTTGTTTACAAACCGGGCCAGGCGGTGTTCCAGTTCAATATGGATATCCAGCGTTCCGTTTAAAAACCGCGACCCGGCGGTTCCGGTACCGTATTTTTTTATGGCGGCAATGGCTGCTTCTTTTACTTTCGGATGGCTTGTCAAACCAAGATAATTGTTGGATCCGAACATCGAAATTTTTTGCCCGTGCATTTCTACTTCTGCATCTTGGCCCGACTCCAGCATACGAAAATAGGGATAAAGTCCCAGTTTTTTGTATTTCTGCGGCTCGGTAAAACTTTCGGCCCGTTTTTGTAGTTTGCTCATTATGATTTTATTATGTTCAAAACTTTCCGAAACACCTGCTTTCGGCAACATGCAAAGCTATTTAAAATTTAGAATGAAATTCACATCCCCGCAAAATTGTCGCTTTAGAACCCGGAAAAAGAAATGCAAAACACCCAAAAGAGAAGTGTTATCTTGCCGAAACAAACTGTTTCAGAAAACGCAGGTCGTTTTCAAAAAACAGCCGCAGGTCGTTGACCTGGTATTTCAACATGGTAATGCGTTCGATACCCATTCCGAAAGCAAATCCGGTATATTTTCGGTTATCGATATGGCACGCTTCCAACACATTGGGATCCACCATGCCACATCCGAGAATTTCAACCCAGCCGGTATATTTACAAATATTGCAGCCCTTTCCACCGCAAATGTTACACGAAACATCCATTTCGGCCGAAGGTTCGGTAAAAGGAAAATAGGATGGCCGGAACCGGATACGGGTATGCTCACCGAAAAGTTCGCGTGCAAAATAAAAGAGGGTTTGTTTTAAATCGGTAAACGACACATCCTCGTCCACATACAAGCCTTCCACCTGATGAAAAATACAGTGTGCCCGCGCCGAAATGGCTTCGTTACGAAACACCCGGCCGGGCGAAATGGTCCGGATGGGCGGTTGTGTTTTTTCCATTACCCGTACCTGTACCGACGAAGTATGGGTACGCAAGGCGAGGTCGGGATTTTTTTCAATAAAAAAAGTATCCTGCATGTCGCGGGCAGGGTGCTCCTCTGGAAAGTTCAATGCCGTAAAATTGTGAAAATCATCCTCAATTTCGGGACCTTCGGAAACCGAAAATCCGATCCGCGAAAAAATGTCAATGATCTCGTTACGGACAATCGAAAGCGGGTGGCGGGTACCCAACGGTGCGGCAGAGGGCAACGTCAAATCCAAACCACTGCCGGCTCCTCCGGTTTGCTCATCCAACCGGTCTTTCAGGGCGACAATCTTGTTCTGAACGGCCTGTTTTAAAGCATTGATCAGCTGCCCCATTTCACGGCGCTGCTCCGGCGGAACCGACTTAAAATCGGCAAACAAAGCCGGAATGATCCCTTTTTTACTTAAAAACCGGATCCTAAAAGCTTCCAGTTGTTCCTGATTATCGGCCGAAAAGGCTTCTACCTCCTGCAATAGGCTGTTTATCTTATCTTTCATAATGCTGTATTATTCTAAAATATCCATTGTCATGGTGACCGGAACCAACGGTTTGTTATGGGCATCGGTTTTTACCGATGCGATTTTGTCCAGTACATCAAAACCCGAGAGCAACTCACCAAAAACAGTATATCCCCCATCAAGGTGGGGCGCCCCTCCAATGGTTTTATACGTTTCACGTTCTTCGGGGGTAAAAACATGGCCTGTACGGGCACTGACGGCATCAAGGTACGCATCGGTAACCACCTGTCCTTGCACAATATAAAACTGTGAGCCGCTGGAACGTTTTTCGGGATTCACATCATCCCCTTCACGGGCCGCCGCCAAAGCCCCTTTTTTATGAAAATGATTCGGACGAATTTCGGCCGGAAGGGTATATCCCGGATCCACACGCCCGTCTTTGTTGCCTCCGCCCTGAATCATAAAATTTTTAATCACCCTGTGAAAAGTGGAACCGTTGTACCACCCTTCTTGGATCAGTTTAATGAAATTATCGCGATGTTTGGGCGTGTCGTTGTACAACACCGCCATCATATCACCGAATTTCGTATGAATCACAACCACCGTTTCCGGTTTTTCCGTTTGTGCCATAAGCGTCAGGCTCAAAAAAAGTGCGATAACCGAAAAAAAATATTTCATGGGTAAATGCTTTTGCTCCCGGCCCACAAAAGTAGAAAAAAGAAAGATACCCCCTACGCGACAAAAACTACCGGGACGACTCCTGTTCGCGCCGGGCTTCCATAAAACAACGACGGCACAAAGGTTCGTAGGCATCCGTTTCGCCCAACACCACCAAATTGTCATCTTTTACCGTACGGTGCGAATAGTTGGCCAAATTACCACACCGGATGCAAATGGCATGCACTTTGGTAACATATTCGGCAATGGCCATCAGTTTGGGAATGGGGCCGAAAGGATTTCCGAGATAATCCATATCCAGACCGGCCACAACCACCCGCTTGCCATCCATAGCCAACCGGTTGCATACCGAAACCAGTTCCTCACCGAAAAACTGGGCTTCATCAATGCCCACCACTTCAAAGTCTTCGGAATAAAACAAAATCTGCGAAGCATTTTCCACCGGCGTGGACGAAACCGATTTGGCATCGTGCGAAACCACATCCGTTTCATCATAACGGGTATCCACCGCCGGCTTGAAAATTTCCACCTTTTGCCGGGCAATGCGTGCCCGGTTTAACCGGCGGATAAGCTCTTCGGTTTTTCCGGAAAACATCGATCCGCAAATCACCTCTATCCACCCGGTGCGCTCTGCAGTGTTTCGGTCTTTTTCGAGAAACATGGACGAATTGTTAATTTTCTTACTACTTTTGAATGGACAAATTTAACCAAATCTGTTTAGCGGAAAGCCATGAAAAAGGGCATTTCTTTTCATCCACCGGAAATCCCCTTCCCCGAAAGGTTAACCGCTGAATTTCCAAAGGAATAGACAAGCTATGGACAAAACCTCTGTACTGAATGAAATAAAAGCGGAACTGGAAGGATTGCTGCACCAAACACAAAAAATGGCAGAAGAAACCCGTCCGTTACATCCGTTGGACAAAGACCTGCTGTTGGCAAAAACACGCCGACTTTACGAAAAAATAATGGCACTCGAAAAAACCGGAATACCAGAAAACCAACCTGTTCCGGCGCCACATACCCCGGCTGAAGAAACCCCCGTTTTTCAGAACGGGGAAAACAAACGGCCGGAACAAAACCCTGCAGCAACCGCCTCACCGGTAACATCAGAAAAAATACAGCAGCCAATACCTGAGGAAAAAACCGTTCCGGAAGAAAAAATAATGGAACCGGAAAACCTTTCACCGGAGGGAGAGCCTATCCACGAAGAAAAACCGGCAGCCCAACCGGAAAACGGAAAAACCGTTCTTCCTATCAAGGAAAAACAAAAAGAACCGGAAAAACCGGCGCCCCAACCCGTTGAAACCACCCTCGATCTTTTTTCATCCTCCCCGCAACAAAGCATTGGTGAAGTACTCAAACCTTCCGAAAAACAGGCCCTTGCCGAAACATTACAAACGGCACCCTTAAAGGATATCCGTGAAGCCATCGGCATAAACGATAAATTTACGTTTGTGAACGACCTGTTTAACGGTGACCTCGAACGATACAACAAAGTAATGGATGAACTGAACGGCTTTTCAGGTCTTTCGGGGGCACAAACCTATCTTGCCGAACTGCAGGTACAATACCAATGGGATGAGGAAAGCCCTGCTTACCGGAAGCTGGCACTGCTTTTGGAACGCAAATTTTCCTGAAAATACAAAATACCATGGCCAAACTCTACCTTGTTCCAACGCCCATTGGCAACCTTGAAGACATCACTTTAAGGGCTTTGCGCCTGTTAAAAGAGGTCTCACTCATCCTTGCCGAAGACACCCGTACCACCGGCAAACTACTCAAACACTACGATATCCGCAACCGCATGCAGGCTTTTCATATCCACAACGAGCACAAGGTAACGGAAGACCTGGTCCGGCGCCTCGCCGAAGGCGAAGAAATGGCCCTGGTGACCGATGCCGGTACCCCATCGGTTTCCGACCCCGGTTTTTTTCTCGTACGTGCCTGCCTGAAAAACGGCATCCCCGTCGAAACCCTCCCCGGGGCTACCGCATTTGTCCCGGCACTCGTCAATTCAGGCTTTCCGTCCGACCGTTTCTTTTTCGAAGGTTTTCTCCCCCATAAAAAAGGCCGCCTCAGCCGGTTGAAAACCCTTGCCGGTTTGCCCCACACCATCATCCTTTACGAATCGCCTTACCGGCTGGTTAAAACCCTCGAACAAATGATGGAATTTTTCGGGCCCGACCGCCCGGTCTCCGTCTCCCGCGAACTGACAAAGATTCACGAAGAAAACATCCGCGGAACGCTGACCGAAGTACACCACCATTTTAAAAACAAAACGGTAAAGGG
>CAYYRE010000178.1:0-5135 GCA_964473895.1 uncultured Lentimicrobiaceae bacterium
CGATGAGTTTCATGGGCTTGTGGGCAGGACGAAGAAGCCATCTCCTAATGGATAATAAGAAGCAATTTATTTAAATGGTTTTGCTTCGATTTTTACAAAGAAATATCCTTACAGCACCTCAAAATAAATTTTAGCCTGTTTTTGGCAGGTTACAGTAAAATAATTTTTTATAATTTTGCCGCCGCATTGCCCGATGGTGTAATTGGCAACACGTCTGACTCTGGATCAGAAGAGTCCAGGTTCGAACCCTGGTCGGGCAACAAAACCCCTGCGAAAGCGGGGGTTTTTTTGTTAGGGGGGCTGGTTGGGTAGGAGAAATCCGGTAACGGACAACCCGTGCAGGCTTGTGGGCCGTCCCGCCCTGATCAAATTCATTTTAACCCGGTTTATGCCATGTTGTTTCTTTTCTTTACGGAAAATTACAGCTAAAGGAACCGCGCTTTGTTCGGGATAACCGAAAATCGGCTTATTTTTGCGCTGTGAGTACAAACATGGACATTGAGAACCCTGCAGGGTTTTGGGAAGCGCAGGAATTTCCGTTGGTAATTGCCGGTCCCTGCAGCGCCGAAACCGAAGCGCAAGTGTTGCAAACGGCACGGCAACTGGCCAAACTCCCACAGGTAAAAGCCTTTCGTGCCGGGTTGTGGAAACCCCGTACCCGTCCCGGTTCTTTCGAGGGAGTGGGCGAAAAAGGACTGCCCTGGTTGCAAAAGGTAAAAGCGCAGACAGGATTGAAAACGGCCGTGGAAGTAGCCCGTCCCGGGCATGTGGAAAGTGCTTTGCGGTATGATGTGGATATTCTTTGGCTGGGTGCGCGGACAGTGGTGAATCCATTTGTGGTACAAGAACTGGCGGAGGTGCTGCGGGGTGTTCCGGTGACGGTTATGGTGAAAAATCCCATCATTCCCGATTTGAAGTTGTGGATCGGTGCCCTCGAACGGGTCAATGCAGCGGGCGTAAAACGTTTGCTGGCCATTCATCGCGGGTTTCATTATTTTGAAAAATCACCGTTTCGAAATGCTCCCATGTGGGAAATTCCCATTGAGCTGAAGCGACTGGCTCCGCAGTTGCCTATTGTGGTGGATCCGAGCCATATTTGCGGCCGGCGGGAGCTGCTACAGGAAATAGCACAAAAAGCCATTGACCTTGAAATGGACGGACTGATGCTGGAGGTGCACGAAGATCCCTCGAAGGCGCTGACCGATGCCGCCCAACAGATCTCCCCTGGGGGCCTGAAAACATTACTCACTTCGTTGATTTTGCGAAAACGAACCGGCAATCCTGCTTTCGAGAGCCGTCTGGAAACGTTGCGTACCGAAATAGACAAACTGGATGGCGAACTGCTGCAAATTCTGGCCAAACGTCTTGAAATTATTGATGAGATAGGTGATTACAAACGCCGGAACAACATTACCATTTTGCAAATGAAACGCTGGGCAGGCATTATTACCGACCGGCTTTCCATCGGGCTGCACCTTGGCCTGGAGGAGGACTTCCTGAAAAAACTCTTAGATCTCATCCACAAGGAATCCATCCAGCGGCAGACCAGGATTTTTCATACTCCCGAAAAAGGGAAAACGGCGAAGGAGGAGTAAATTCACTGACTTGACCGGTGCGCGAAGTGGTCAAATTACAATGAATGACCATGATGTGGAAAACAGGAATCATCAGTGCATCAAAGGGTTTATTCCGTACCGTTAAAAACTTTAATTTAGCCCGAAAATTGTGACATGAAACGCCTTCATTTGCTGTTGCTTTCTGTTTTATCGGGTTTGTTGCTGGCAGCCTCCTGGCCGGTACGTGGCTTTACCCCGTTGATTTTTGTAGCCTTCGTACCGTTGTTTTTTGTACAGCAGCAACTTGGCGATACCGGAAAAAAAGGGTTGTTTTGGCTGTCGTGGCTCACTTTTTTGATATGGAATGCCCTCACCACTTGGTGGATATGGAATTCAACTGCCGGGGGGGCCATTGCTGCCATATTGCTCAATGCGCTTTTTATGGCGGTTGTTTTTCAGGTTTTTCACATTTCGAAAAAGTGGCTGTTCGGTAACCGGCGCGGTTTTGGTATTCTTATTTTTTACTGGGTTTCGTGGGAATATTTTCATATGCACTGGGATTTGTCCTGGCCGTGGCTGACACTCGGTAATGTGTTTGCCGCAAAACACCTTTGGATACAGTGGTATGAATACACGGGCGTACTGGGAGGGACTGTTTGGGTGATTGTGGCCAATATTTTGGTATTTAACATTGTGGAACATGTTTTGGTGAAAAAAAACCGCCGGTTTACCGTAAATGCGATACTGCTCTTTTTGTGGATTTTTGTTCCTCTTTCCTGGTCGTTGTACCGGTATGATCATTATCGGGAAACCAAAGATCCGGTGCGGGTGGTGGTGGTGCAACCCAATGTGGATCCCTATACGGAGGAATACCAAGTACCCCCTGCCGAACTTTTACAAAGGAACCTGAAACTGGCCGCCGAAAAGGTCAACGACAGTACCGATTATGTGGTTTTTCCCGAATCGGCTATCCAGGAAAATATCTGGGAAGGCAATTTGCGCCGTTCGCAGAGTATCCGGACGCTGAAGAATTTTATCCGGCCCTATCCCAAACTGGCGGTGGTGATTGGCGCTACCACTTACCGGTGGCTCGGGCCCAATGAAAAACGGACTTCTGCGGCACGTTTTTACCGTAAAGGGTTATATTATTATGCTTACAATACGGCCTTTTATATCGACCATTCGCCCTATGTACAGATTCATCACAAATCCATTTTTGTTCCCGGTGTGGAAGAGATGCCCGATTGGTTTTTATTAAAACCCCTTGAGAAATTTGCCATTGACCTTGGCGGGACGGTGGGAACGCTCAAAGGCGACGACCACATCTCTTTATTCGAAAACCGGCAGACAGGAACCGGTATTGCGACAGCCATTTGTTACGAATCGGTTTACGGAGATTACATCGCCGATTATGTGCGTCACGGGGCCAACTTGTTGTTTGTGATTACCAATGACGGTTGGTGGGGCAATACACCCGGATACCGTCAGCATTTTTTGTTTTCGGTTTTGCGTGCCATCGAAACCCGGCGCGATGTGGCCCGTTCGGCCAATACCGGAACTTCGGCATTTATTAACCAGCGGGGTGATGTTTTTGAAAAAACACCTTACTGGAAGCCGGCAGTCATTAGCCGTACGTTGAACCGGAACAGCCAATTAACCTATTACGTACGGCATGGCGACCAAATTGCACGGGTTTCGGCCTATATCAGCGCCATGATTTTGCTGGTTTCGTTGGTACAGGGAATATTGAAACGGCAAAAAAGTCTTTTTTAACGAATGTTGCGCTATGAAAACTTTTCTTGAACTGGTACAAAAGCGGCAAAGCGACCGTAAATACACCGACAAACCGGTGGAACCCGAAAAGCTGCAACGCTGCCTCGAAGCGGCACGGTTAGCCCCTTCGGCAAGCAACTCACAGCCCTGGACTTTTGTGGTGGTGAATGCCCCGGAATTGGTAAAAAAGGTGGGAAAAGCCGCCATGGGGCCGCTCATGACGTTCAACCTTTTCGTACAAAAAGCACCGGTGATTGTCGCCATTGTCATGGAAAAGCCCAAAGTGATTACCGAAGTGGGCGGCCGCATTAAAAACAAGGAGTATCCTTTGATGGATGTGGGGATTGCTGCGGAACATTTTTGTTTGCAAGCCGCCGATGAAGGGCTGGGTTCGTGCATGCTGGGATGGTTTGATGAAAAAAAGGTGAAAACTTTGTTGCATGTTCCCGAAGAAAAAAATATACCTTTGCTCATTACCCTCGGTTACACTCCTGAAAATTACCGGCACCGGAAAAAGATCAGAAAAAGTTTTGACAAAGTGGTAAAATTCAACCGTTATGCAGAGTGAAAAAACCTGGTACGCCCTTTATGTGAAATCGCGTACGGAAAAAAAAGTGGCCCTTGAGTTGGAAGGCAACCAAATTGAGTTTTATTTGCCGCTGGAAAAACGACTAAAGCAATGGAGCGACCGGAAAAAATGGGTGGAAGAACCGCTGTTTCGATCCTATATTTTTGTGCACATCACACCAAAGGAGTATTTTAAAGTTTTGCAGGTGCGTGGCGCCGTAAAATACATCAGTTTTGAAGGAAAAGCCGTTCCGGTACCGCCACAGCAAATAGAAGCCATCCGGATCTATTTGGCCGAAGTGGATCCGGTGGTTCACGAAAACCAGGAATGGAAAGAGGGCAGCGAAGTGGAAGTGATGTCCGGTAAACTGACGGGATTGCGCGGTATTTTAATAAAAGCCAAAGGGAAAAACCGGGTGAAAGTGGAAATTGAAGTGGTGGGTAGCGCCATCATACTGAATATTCCGAGGAAACATTTGCGTGTTATCGGATGAGTCCGTCCGATTTTTGTATTTTTGTGAGCAGACAATTTTCTGATGAACATTAACCTGCTCGATATTATTTTGTTGATCCCGTTGTTGTGGTTTGGCTACAATGGGTACAAAAAGGGACTGATCATCGAAGTGGCTTCCCTTGCCGCCTTTATCCTCGGCCTCTATTTTGCTTTTTCCTTTTCCGATTTTACGGCAGGATACCTGAAACAATATTTCACCATTTCGCCCAAATACATGGCGGCTGTTTCATTTATCGTCACTTTTATCGGTGTGGTTATTGTTGTGCTGGCACTGGCCAAATTGCTGGAAAAGGTTGTCAATATTTTGCTGCTCGGTTTTCTGAACAAGTTGGGCGGCGCTTTGTTCGGTGTTCTGAAAGGGGCCTTGTTTTTGAGTATTGTTATCCTGATCATCAACTATCTCGATACCGGTCATAAACTCATTAAGCCGCAGGCCATCAAACACTCCGTTTTTTACGAACCGGTAGAATCACTGGCGCCCATGCTCTATTCGCGGCTTCATTTGGATAATTTCAAAGATCAAATCCCTGACAAGGATGCATTGATGAAAAAGGTGATATAGCAGGTTTCTTTTTCAGGATAGCTTCTTTTTTCCACTCTAAACAGTGAAGTTGTTTTAAGTTTATCTAAAAACATTATTTGTAACGTATTATCAATCAGCAAATAAATACCGAATATTCCCCTTTTGGAAGAGCCTGTCCCGTCTTACCGGGAGGTGTAGGGGT
>CAYYRE010000179.1:0-4864 GCA_964473895.1 uncultured Lentimicrobiaceae bacterium
GTGAAAAAACGGGTGAACAAAATGATGGCGGATTTTCCGCTGTTTGCCTACTAAAATAAAATACCAAAGGGCTTTGAACAAAAACAGGCGATCTTTCCGGATCGCCTGTTTTGTTTTTTGGACTAAGCCGCTAGCCCAAAAAATTCCGGAAGGAAATTTTGACTTACCTTTGCGGGACAACATAAAACGTTTATGAAAACACTCTTCCTCGTTCGCCATGCCAAGTCCTCGTGGGATGATTTTTCGGTTTCGGACCACGACAGGAAATTGCTGCCCGTGGGAGTTCAACGGACAAAAAAAGTAGCGGCCTGGTTGCAGTCTTCGGGAAACATCCCCGAGTCCATCATCAGCAGTTCGGCGGTTAGGGCTTTCGAAACAGCCAAAATCCTGGCCCAAGGTATGGGATTTCCCGTTGAGGATATTCAAAAGGAACCGGCACTTTATGGTGCCGATGAAGAAGACATCCTTGCTTACCTTTTTGGGTTGCCCCAAAGCTTAAATAGCGTGATGCTCGTGGGGCACAATCCTGCCTTTACCGATTTGGTCAACCTGTTTTCGGAGCCGGGAAAACAAATAGACAACCTGCCCACTTCCGCTGTGGCCATCATCCCGTTTGAAACATCCCGGTGGGAAGAAATACCCCTTGCCCAACGAAAAACTCCCGTTATCGTTACCCCGAAAATGCTTTGATACCCCGGTAATTTTTCCGATTTATAACCGGCCGGTACCATTTTGTTAAAATTTTTCAATCGGCGTTGTATTTCTTGACCGGAATGCACTTTTTTAAATAAGTTTGCATGTTTTAGCGGGGACTGCTGTCCCGCTGTGTCAAACAGAAACAGGAAAAATGAAGAGTATTACCGAATCCCCGTCGAAATACGATAATATTGACCAATGGCCCGTGCGTCAGATCCTTGAAACCATGAACCGCGAGGATATGACCGTTCCTTTGGCTGTAAAAGAACAAATTCCGCAAATAGAAAAACTGGTGAAAGCCCTCACCGAACGCATCAAATCGGGAGGTCGCCTTTTTTATCTCGGTGCCGGTACCAGCGGTCGTTTGGGTATTTTGGATGCTTCCGAAATCCCGCCCACTTTCGGGGCCCCCTACGATTTGGTCATCGGACTCATTGCCGGAGGCGATACGGCTATCCGCAAAGCGGTGGAGTCGGCCGAAGACGATCCGGAACAGTCGTGGAAAGATATGGCGCCTTATCATCCCACCGCCAAAGATACGGTGGTGGGAATTGCCGCTTCGGGAAGAACGCCTTACGTGATTGGCGGGGTGACCCGTGCCCGGAAAGAGGGATTGCTCACAGCTTGCATTACCAACAACCCGGGAACCGCATTGGCGGCTGCTGTGGACATCCCCATAGAAGTCATTGTGGGCCCCGAATTTGTTACCGGCAGTACCCGTATGAAGTCGGGGACCAGCGCCAAACTGGTGCTCAACATGATTACCACGGCCACCATGATCCGGTTGGGTCGTGTAAAAGGCAACAAAATGGTAGATATGCAACTGACCAATCAAAAACTGGTGGAACGCGGAACACGGATGATTGTGGAAGAATCGGGTCTGGAACCCGATGAAGCCAAGCGGTTGTTGTTGCTTTACGGTTCGGTCAGGGCGGCTTTGGACGCCATCAAAAAGAAATAAAACATCAAAACATTATCAAAATGGTCAAACGATTTTCCGGAAAAATTCTGTTTCTGTTCCTGCTGTTGCAGGGAATGGGTTTTACACCTGCTTTTGCCCAGGATACGGCAATGCAACCTGTTTTTCAAAAAGACCTGGCAACACACTGGGTCGATTCGGTGTACAATACACTGAACAAAAACGAAAAAATCGCCCAGTTGATTTTTGTGGCCGCTTATTCCAACCGCGGCATCCGGCACGAAACAGCCATCACCGATCTCATCAGAAAATACAAAATCGGAGGGCTGATCTTTTTTCAGGGAACCCCGCAAAAGCAGGCCTCGTTGATCAATTTTTACCAGTCGCAATCAAAAGTGCCGCTTCTGGTGGCCATGGATGCCGAATGGGGTCTGGCCATGCGGCTGAAACACACCATTCACTTTCCCTACCAAATGGCCCTTGGCGCCATTCAAAACAATGCGCTCATTTACCAAATGGGACATGAAATAGCCCGCGAGTTAAAACGTGTCGGGGTACAAATGAACCTTGCCCCGGTGGTTGACATCAACAACAACCCCGACAACCCGGTCATTAATTTTCGATCCTTCGGTATGGACAAAAAGGCCGTCGCAGCCAAAGGTATTGCTTACATGAAAGGGATGCAGGACGAAGGGGTTTTGGCCACGGCAAAACATTTTCCGGGCCACGGCGATGTGAACACCGATTCGCACAAAACCTTGCCGGTGGTGCCTTTCAGCCGTACCCGGTTGGATACGCTGGAGCTCTATCCGTTTGCACAAATGATCCATGCCGGTGTGGGAGCGGTCATGTCGGCCCATTTGTATGTTCCGGCATTGGACAGCACACCCCACCTTCCTTCTTCGTTATCAAAACCCATTGTTACGGGCGTTTTGAAAGACAGCCTGGGATTTAAGGGCCTGGTGATTTCCGATGCCATGAACATGAAAGGGGTAACCAAATATTTCCCGGCAGGTGAAGCCGATGCCAAAGCCATGGTGGCAGGCAACGATATTCTGGAATTTGTGCAGGATGTCCCGCTGGCCATCAAAAAAATCAGAAAAGCCATCCAAAAAGGAGAAATTTCGTGGGATGATATCAACCGGCGGGTGAAAAAAGTACTTGCCGCCAAATACTGGGCCGGACTGAACCACTGGAAACCCATCGACACCACCCGCATGCTGCAAGCGCTGAACACCCCTTATGCGCAAATCCTGAACCGGAAACTCATCAGAGCTTCGCTCACAGTATTGCGCGACAGCAACCGGGTGATTCCGGTGCGCGACCTTGGAAAAGAACGTATTGCCACCCTCGCCATAGGCAGCAACCGGGTGATTCCTTTCCAACAAATGGCGGCCAATTACACACGCACCACCAATTTCTTTTGGACCCCGTCCGACAACCTTTCCGACAGTGTCTGGCAGGAAAAACTGAAACCTTACAGTTTGGTGATTGTGGGCCTGACGGGCATGAGCCAGTATCCGCAACGGAATTTCGGTATCACACCGAAAATGTTACACTTTTTGCAAAACATCATAGCGCACCACAAAACCATCGTGACCGTTTTCGGTAATCCTTTTTCGCTGAACAAAATGCCCGGTATTGAAAAAGCTGATGGTTTGGTTATGACTTACGAAGACAATACGCTTTTTCAGCAACTGGCGGCACAAATGATTTTTGGGGCTTTCGGTGCCCGCGGCACACTTCCCGTAAAGGCCGGACCTTTCCCCATTCATTTCGGCATACCTACCCCGTCGCTGGGGCGTTTGGCTTATACCATTCCCGAAGAAGTAGGGATGAATTCGGCTTACCTCGACAAAAAGGTGGATTCCATAGCCGAAGCGGGAATCAAAGCACATGCTTACCCGGGGTGCGAAGTGCTCGTGGCCCGCAACGGGGCGGTGGTTTTTCACAAAACGTACGGTTACCATACCTATTACGACCGTGTAAAAACCGAAAAAAACGATTTGTTCGATTTTGCTTCGCTCACCAAAGTAACGGCATCCACCCTGGCGGTGATGAAACTCTACGACGAAGGAAAACTTAACCTCGATGTTCCTTTTGCCCGTTACTGGCCTGCATTTAAACATTCCAACAAAAAAGAGATGACACTACGCGAAATCCTGGCCCACCAAGCCGGATTGCAACCCTGGATTCCCTATTACAAATATGCCAAGAAAAAGAACGGATCACTCAAAAAAAGGATTTTCCGGTGTGACTCTTCGACGCGGTTCGATGTACCCGTATCGCCCTGTTTGTTTATGAACAAAAACTACCGCAAGACCATGTACCGCGAAATCAAAAAATCGCCGGTATCGCCGGTGAAAAAATACCGCTACTCGGGCTTGTTCTTTTATTTGGTACCGCAATTGGTAAAAAATATGACCGGCCAGGATTTCGAGACCTTCCTGAAACAGAATTTTTATCATCCGCTGGGAGCTTACAATCTTACTTTCAATCCGTATCGCAGCCATCCGCTGGTGGACATTGTACCCACCGAAGTGGACCATTTTTTCCGAAATTGGGCTATTCACGGTTACGTGCATGACGAAGGAGCCGCGATGATGGGCGGGGTGTCGGGCAATGCCGGCCTGTTTGGCACGGCCAACGATCTGGCCAAACTGGCACAAATGTATCTGCAAATGGGCGCTTTTGGAGGAAAGATTTTTATTTCGGATACCACCATGAAAGAATTTACCCGTGTGCAGTATCCCGGCAACGACAACCGCCGGGGTTTGGGGTTCGACAAGCCCTTGCTCGGCAACGACACACTGCCCGACAGCAAGGCCTATCCAGCCAAGAGTGCCAGCCCCGAAAGTTTCGGCCATTCCGGATTTACCGGGACATTTATGTGGATTGATCCCAAAGAACAACTGGTTTACATTTTCTTTTCCAACCGCGTTTATCCCACACGCAACAACCACCTGATTTATAAACTGAACATCCGTACTTCCATACAACAGGCTTTGTACGATGCCATCGAAAAGGAAAAACCCGCGATGCTGCCGGAAAAAATGAGGTTGGGAGAAAACGAACCATCGCTGTACGAAAACAAAAGCGAAAGCAAAACAAGAAAGACTTATCCGGTTACGCAATAACCGCTCAGACGTATTTCCGCTTCTTCTTCATGCTATGGAGAGTGTCTGAGAAGGGTTTAAAAATACCCTTCCCGTTTTTTCTGTTCCATGCTGGCTTCCTGGTCGAAGTCAA
>CAYYRE010000180.1:0-4811 GCA_964473895.1 uncultured Lentimicrobiaceae bacterium
GAAGGATGCAGACCGAAAAAAGTATAGAATTTAAACAGGCCGCAGGCAGGCTGAACAAATGTTCATTATATTTGCAAACAAAGTAACCCGTTTATGTCGCCAAGACCCAAAAGAAGGAGAAGACTCACCGAGCCGCCGCCGGTTTCCGGTTTTGTTCCGGAAAGCGGCGACTATTCTTCGGCACCCGAAGATACGGTGATTCTCCATTTCGAAGAATATGAAGCCATTAAGCTGGCTGATTACGAAGGTTTGACACAATTGGAGGCCTCCAAACGCATGCATGTGTCGCGACCTACTTTTACCCGTATTTATGATACAGCCCGTAAAAAAGTGGCCAAGGCTTTTATCGAGAATAAAAGGATTGCCATAGCCGGCGGTCATGTGGAGTTTGAAGCCGATTGGTACCGTTGCGAAAGTTGCGGGTCGGTGTTTAAACAGAAATCGGGTGACGATAGGGGGCATTGCCCCGTTTGCGGGGACGAACGGGTCATTCCTTTGCAGCAGGTGGCCGATGACCCGCCCGGTCGCCGACAGGGAAGAGGTCACGGAAGGTTTCATGGCGGCCGGGGAACGGGTGGATTTTGTATCTGCCCCAAATGTGATTTCAAAGTAAAACATACTGCCGGCGTGCCTTGTGGCAGTATGCTTTGTCCGCATTGTAATATCCGTATGGTGCGCGAAGATTCCGAACATTACCAATTCATTTTAAATAAACGAAAATCAAAATAATATGTCGAAGAAAAAACTATCCATGCCGTTGGAAAACGGTTCTCTGGCACAACATTTCGGCCATAGCCGGGAGTTTGCCTTTTTTGAAATTGAGGATAACAAAATTGTGAGAGAATACCGGATGGAGCCGCCGCCCCATGCCGAAGGGACCATTCCGCGCTGGCTGGCACAACAACAGGTTACCGATTTGCTGGTGGGGGGCATTGGGCCCAAAGCCATTGAAATACTGTACAACAGCGGCATCAACGTTTATGTGGGTGTGGCAGTGGATGAAGCCATGAATCTGGCTTTGGACTTTATCAATGGCGATTTAAAGTTCGGACAGAATTATTGTCATCACGAATAAAATTTTTTAAATCATAAAAGAATGGACACAAAAAAAGCAGGATTTAACTCAAAACTTATTCATGCGGGTGGTATCGAAGACCCTATGGGCAGTGCGGTGACCCCTATTTATCAGACTTCTACTTTTCGCTTTAAAAACGCAGACCACGGTGCCCGCTGTTTTTCGGGAGAGGAAAAAGGCTACATATATACCCGGTTGGGAAATCCGACCATCGAAGACCTTGAAAATACCCTTGCGGAACTTGAAAACGGCTACGCTGCCGTGGTGACAGCTTCGGGTATGGCGGCAGTGAACAATGTTTACCTTGCTTTTCTCGGTTCGGGCGATCATATGGTGAGCCACAATTCGGTTTACGGCCCTTCAAGAGGTGTCATGGAAAAACTTTATCCCAAGCTCGGGGTGGAAAGTACATATGTGGATTGTACCCATCTCGAAAACATTGAAAAGGCCATACAACCCAATTCCAAATTACTGTATCTCGAAACGCCTGCCAATCCCACCATGGGAATTACCGATATTGCGGCAGCGGCCGAAATAGCCCATAGCCACGGCATGCTGGTCTGTGTGGATAACACTTTTTGTAGTCCCTATATTCAAAAACCTTTGGACCTCGGTGCCGATATTGTTTTGCACTCCATGACCAAATTCATCAACGGCCATGCTGATATTGTGGGAGGATGCGTTGTTACGAAAACCAAAGCACTTTATGATGAAGTGGCTTATGTGATGAAAAATGTGGGCTTTAATATGGACCCCCATCAGGCATGGCTTACCCGCAGAGGGCTAAAAACTTTGTCCATACGTATTGAAAGGGCACAGGCCAATGCCATGAAAGTGGCCGAGTTTTTGGAAAAACATCCCAAAATCGAGTGGGTTTTGTACCCCGGGTTGAAATCACACCCGCAATACGACCTTGCCAAAAAACAAATGGATGGTCCGGGTGCCATGATGTCGTTTGAGGTAAAAGGAGGGCTGTCTGCCGGTAAAACCGTGATGGATAACGTGCACCTTGCTTTACTGGCTGTTTCGCTGGGAGGGATCGAAACTTTGATTCAACACCCGGCTTCCATGACCCATTCCAAATTATCTTCAGAAGAACGTCTCGAAGCCGGTATTACCGATGGCTTGGTACGCCTGTCGGTGGGCATCGAAGATGCGGAAGACATTATTGCCGATTTGGACCAGGCACTGTCGTTGGTATAAAGCGGAAAAAAGGTTTCAAAAAAAGTTGCCGGCCGGCTTTTTACCGGTTGATCCCGGCATTGCTACAGGCGCCCTTTTTGTAGCTCATACAACGTCCTTTGTTAAGGTTGAAACGGATGGAGAAATAAAAATCCATACCGGTCAGGTCGCCTATTCCCAAGAAAGTCCCCAGCTTTTCGGTGCCGATGGTTACCGAATAAAACCTTAGCGAGGCCCCGAGGCGCAACTTTTCGTAGTTGTACAAAGTGAGCGGCAGGCTGGCACCGAAAATCCGGGTTTCGTAGCGGGGGATGAGTGCCAAAACAGGAGACTGGCGTACCGATTTTAGATGAAACCGCAACGGTTGCTGCCAATAGGCACCGAGATAAAAATCCCCATCGAAATGCCGGTCGTATTGGATGCTCAACGTGGTGGGCAGGCTCATGAAAAAAACCGTATCGGACAACGAAGCATTCGGACTGCCGTAAAAAACCGTACTGAGTGTTTCCATGGTGGCGTGTATGCTTGGGGTGGATACCGTGTCAAACTGCTGCCAGTTGGCTTGCTTGTCGTTGAATTGATGCACCTCGGCATGACGGTTGAAACGGATGCCCCCGATATCCATGATGGAAATCCCGAATTTATAAATGTAATCGGCATAGGGTTTGGCACACCACCGCTTTTCGCCCGGGTCAGTAAATGTTTTTAAACGGGTAAACAGAAAGCCAATGTCAAGACCGATACCGTGTCCTTTGAAGAGGGGTTGGTTGACAATATCGGAATAGTTATCGTAATTGATGGGCAGGGCATAGGCAATGCTCCCATTGTAATTTTCCACGTTTAACGTGGTAGTATTGGTCACGGAATACTTTAGCTGCGGAGTGGCAATATAGGCGCCGCCTATGCCGAACAGTATTTTCAATCCGGCTCCCACGGTGAGTTTGGTGTCTGCCCGGTCTAACACATCATAGGCGTAGTTCAGATTCAGCTCGGCCCAGTTCAAGGTGGAGATACTGAAGTTTTTGTCGTCAAACCGGTTATTGACCAAAGCCGTATCGGTCAGATATCCTTTGTAAATTACGATTTCATAAGGTAAGTTGACACCGGAGCTCACAGTGCGGAAGCTTATGCCGGCAGCAAAAGCCATCCGTCCGTCTTGCAACATGAGCGAAGGTCCCTGTATCCGTGAGGAGGCAAGAAAGTTCCTTTTGTTATGGTTTTTATAGGTGTCGGCATAAACATCCGGTCCCTGGTAAGAAGGACGGGTGACCATATGCACCAGATCCCAAAATCCGGTGCTGTCTTTGTTGAGATAACCCATATTGTTTTCAAAAAAGAAATCGCCGCTGGCAATATTCACATCAAGATATACCTTCGAATTGGTCAGGAAAGCCGGATTGAGCATGGCCCCGGCCGAACCGTTGTAATTATCGAACCCCAACGCAGTTGCTTGTTGTGCCGACAGGTCTGTTGTGGTTAAAAACCACCCGGTCATCAGCATTAGTACCCGGAGACCAACGGATAAATTTATTTTGATCGGACTACATCTTTTAATAAAATGCATCAGGCGGTAACGTGTCAATATGAAGATCCTTTTTTCCTTTTTTTATAACTGCAAAATTAGAAAAACATTGTCATGTTTATCGTTTTTATTTCCGGATAATGATAAAAACGCTTTATTAGTCAGAATGAAAAGAGAGGAAGAGATAAGGGGGATTTGTGTACTTTCGCCGTATGAAAAAATGGGATATGGTAACGGTTTTAGGCCCTACGGCCACCGGAAAAACACGTCTTGCGGCCCGCCTTGCAGCTTTGTTGAACGGAGAAGTCATCAGTGCCGATTCGCGCCAGGTATATCGCGGAATGGATATCGGAACGGGAAAAGACCTTGCCGATTATGTGGTTGATGGAAAACAGGTACCCTATCATTTGGTGGATATTGCAGAACCCGGAACAGAGTACAATGTGTTTTCTTTTCAAAACGATTTTCTGAAAGCCTATGCCGGTATTCGCCAGCGTGGGCATCTGCCTGTGATGTGTGGCGGAACGGGATTGTACCTTGAAGCGGTGTTGGGGGGATACCGTTTGCAACAGGTTCCCGAAAATACTGCTTTGCGGGCAAAACTGGAACAACGAAGCCATGAGGAACTGATTGCCTTACTGAAAAGTTACGGGCCGTTGCACAATACCACCGATGTGACCCAACGCAGTCGCACCCTGCGGGCCATCGAAATCAGGGAATACGAAAAGTCCCATCCTGTCAAAGAACAACTTCCCCAAATTCGCTCGGTGAATTTCGGAATATCTTTTCCCCGCGAGGAGGTGCGCCGGCGTATTACGGTTCGTTTAAAACAGCGTTTGGAAAACGGCATGTTGGAAGAAGTGCAACATTTGCTGGAAAAAGGGTTGCAACCGGAGCAACTTATCTTTTACGGTTTGGAGTATCGTTATGTAACCCAATATGTTACCGGTGAATTGAGCTTTAATGAAATGTTTATAAAACTGAATACGGCCATCCATCAGTTCTCCAAGCGCCAAATGACCTGGTTTCGCC
>CAYYRE010000181.1:0-4786 GCA_964473895.1 uncultured Lentimicrobiaceae bacterium
ATCACTCCGACACAAAGCCGACCTGTTTATCAACAAAGAGTATGTGTTGGTAAAAGCAGAAAAATAATACACACCATTACTTTGGCCGCGAATGCGCGAAAAATGAAAAATTAAGCCTGTTGGCATCAACTATGGTTTCACTCAACAAGCAAAATTCAAAACTTTGCAAACACTTCTTGGCAAGATAATCCGGTAGGATACCTTTTTCTTGCAAGGATCTCCATTCGTGCATTCGCGGCTTACCCGGTAAAATGGCAGCATTTTTTTCTCGTCACAAAACACCCAGCCAAACAAATCCGTACGGTTCCAACAAAAAGGCCTCTTTTTCTTCATCGTACGAGAATCCATTGAGGTTCAATACAAAAACATGATTTCCAGGTAAAGGATGACGAACCGCTACTGCTTTGTCCGAAAGATTGTTCAATACAAGAATATTTTCATCGGCTGTTATCCGTAGATAAGCCAGTACCTGATCCATTGTTTGACCGCGCAAATCTTTGGTCTCGATAAATTCGGTTTTCCCCCGGCCAAAAGCACGGTGTTCTTTCCGGGTGTTCAGCAACGATTTTATTATTTGGTACACGCGTGAATGAAAATTATCAGGATCTTTCAGGTCTTGCTCCAACTGTTTCCAGTCGATGCGCCCGCGTACCAGAAACCGGGTATCATCTTTTCCTGTCAAACGGATTTGTTCACGATAATAATTTTCATCGTTCAGTTTACCGAATTCATCACCGTAATAAACCACCGGGCTGCCTGTAATGGTCAGCATGAGTGAATATGACAAAGCTATTTTTCTAACATCCTGACGGAAGAGCTCCGACAACCGGGCAGAAATCCCCTCTCCCACACGGAAATCCCATTCCGGTTTATGACAGTAATTTTCGTGGATATATTTCCTGTCTTCTTCGGTTACATAAACCAGTTCCAGACTCAGTTCATCATGTACCCGCAGAAAGGTGAGCCACTGCCCTATTTCCGGAATCTCAGGTGTAACGGCCGGGCTTAACGTATGGCGAACCGGTTGACCGCTCCCCATGGCGATGGCCTTGAACATCATGGGCATCAACGGGAAATGATACGCTGCATGGCATTCATCCCCGTTTCCCATGTATTTTACCACCTCTCTGGGTTTCTGGCAAGCCTCTGCCAATAACAACGAACCGGGCTTGACATAATCCAATACCGCCCTGAAAAATTTGACAACAGTATGTGTTTTGGGTAGATTTTCGCAGTTGGTACCTTCTTCTTTCCAAAGATAAGGAATGGCATCGGCACGAAAGCCATCGACCCCCATGCTTTGCCAGTAAAGCAAATTTTGGGACATGGCAAGCAGCACATTCGGATTTTTATAATTTAAATCGGGTTGGAAACTAAAAAAACGATGAAAATAATACCAATCGCCCAAAGGTTCCCAGTTGCTGTTTTCAATCCCTTTGAAAAGCAAACGGGCTTCTCCGTAAAGACGCGTATCTTTACTCCAAATATAATAATCACGATATGGATTATCCTCCGATTTACGGGCTTCTAAAAACCAGGGATTTTGATCGGAAGTATGGTTGATCGCCACATCAAAAATGACACGGATACCCCGCCGGTGGGCTTCGTTCAAAAAATTACCGAAAACGGCTTCTTGTTCTTCTTTGGAAAAATCATCCGGCAACCCCAGCAAGTCGGCACGGATCCGATCGTAATTCCGGATATCAAAACCCGCATCCCGCATGGGGGAGTCCAGAATAGGCAACAGCCATAAACAATTCACACCCAGATCCTCAAGGTAATCCAATTTTTCGATAAGTCCCGAAAAATCCTTGTTAAAAAGGTCAACGTATAACGAATAAATCACTGCATCTTTATACCAATCGTCATAGGCAGTATCCTCATGGGCCTGCGGTTCAAATTCCGAAAGAAAAGCATCCAGTTTTTCAATGGTTTTTTCAGGATATAGTTCCCTCCACAAGGTGTACAAACGATCTCTATTTGACATATTTCTCTTTTCGAAAATGAAGATTTTGCAGCAAAAGTAAAGAATTAACCGCTGCCTCACCGTGAAATAGCCCGGGTGCACTAATGGCTTCCCGAAATAGAAAAAAATTTTTCCACTACACCATATTTCAAACGATTGTTATGGGGTTAACACCCCATAAAGACTATGGGAAAACAGACTACCTTTTGCCTTTTTCGTTTACCGACGGTGCAGCTATTGTCTTTTACCGTAACTTTGACCAAGCAAAAACAACGCACAATATCAAAATCATGAAGATAAAAATACTGTTCCTTTCCCTGCTCTTTTTTTTAGCCGGGTTTTTCACCTATGCACAAAAAATTGAAGTGAAGCGCATCGACCCGCCTTCGTGGTGGGCCGGAATGCACAATCCGCATCTCCAACTGTTGGTTTTCGGTCCCAAAATTTCACAAACACAACCGGAAATACATTATCCCGGCGTACGTTTGGCCGAAACCATTCATGTATCCAGTCCGGATTATCTGTTTTTAAACCTTGTCATTTCCTCCAAAACACAACCCGGCAGCTTTACCATTCAATTCAAAAAAGGGAAAAAAACCGTTGCCCGCTATTTGTACACACTTTACAAAAGAGACAACAACCCCAAATTACATCAAGGTTTTGACAATTCGGATGTCATCTATTTGTTAATGCCCGACCGGTTTGCCAATGGCGACACCACCAACGACAACATGCCCGGCATGCTGGAAAAAGTCAACCGTAACAATCCCAACGGCCGTCACGGAGGAGACATTAAAGGCATAGAAGAACACTTGGATTACCTGAAAGACCTCGGCATAACAACCATCTGGAGTACGCCGCTCATGGAAGACAACCTACCCACCTATTCGTACCACGGTTATGCCCAAACCGACTATTACAAAGTAGATCCCCGTTTCGGAACCAATGAAGATTACAAACACTTGGTCCGGGAAGCCCACAAAAAAGGACTAAAAGTGATCCAGGACATGGTTTTTAACCATTGCGGAACCAACTATTTTTGGAAAAACGACCTGCCCACCCCCGACTGGTACAATCAATGGCCCCGGTTTACCCGTTCCAATTACCACGGAGGGGTGGTTTCCGATCCCCATGCATCACAATACGACTTCCACCACATGGTAGCCGGCTGGTTTGATACGAGTATGCCCGACCTGAACCAGGATAATCCGCTCGTGGCAAATTATTTAATACAAAACAGTATTTGGTGGATCGAATATGCCGGACTGGATGGCGTCCGTCAGGATACCTATCCCTATCCGTATAAAGATTTTATGGCAAAATGGATGCAACGCATTCTCCAGGAATATCCCCACTTCAATGTGGTGGGCGAAACATGGTTCTCCTATCCCGCCACAGTGGCTTACTGGCTCGAAAACAACCGGAACAAAGATGGTTACCATTCGCACCTGACCAACGTATTTGATTTCCCGTTGATGATGGCCATCAACAAAGCTTTTAACGAAAAACCGGGATGGGATACGGGATTGGCCCGCCTGTATGAAGTGATTTCGCAAGATTTTGTATACAGTGACCCTATGAAACTGGGGATTTTTGCCGGAAACCACGACAGCAACCGCATCTTTTCCTCGCTGCACGAAAACCTGAAAGCCTGGAAAATGGCCATGGCCTTCCTCATGACCACCCGCGGCATCCCCGAAATCTATTACGGTGACGAAATTGCGATGACAGGTGAAAAATCAAAAGGAGATGGAAACCTGCGGAAAGACTTTCCGGGAGGTTGGCCCGGCGACAAAATGAACGCTTTTACACCCCAGGGACGTACCCCGCTGCAAAACGAAGCTTTCCACTTTATGCGTCAACTGCTCAACTGGCGTAAAACCCAACCGGCAGTCCAATTTGGCACACTCAAACATTATATCGTCGAAAACGGTGTGTACGTCTATTTCCGTTCCTATAAAAACCAAAAGGTCATGGTATTGCTCAACAACAATAACCAACCGGTGACCGTAAAACTAAACCGCTTCGCCGAAGATTTAAAAGGTTATCCGAAAGGAAAATCCGTTTTGTCGGGCAAAATATTGCAATTGGGCCAAACCCTGCCATTGCCCGCCAAATCGCCGCTGATTCTGGAATTGGAAAAATAAGATAAGACGAGAAAATGCAACGGGCATTCAATACCGTAATATTTCATCCAAACCCTTTTTTATCAGGTTCAGTGACATACTTGAAATCTTACCGATCCGCCTGACTAACCGCTCTTTGGAAAGCGAACGAATATGAAAAACCAACACCTCTGAAGGTTGCTTCAATCCGTTTTCAGTATTGGGCGGCAACACCACATTGCCCTTATAACCTTTCACTTTGGTGGTTAACGGGCAAACAATGACCACCGGCAAATACCGGTTGAGCAGATCTCCACTAACAATCACCACCGGGCGCATACCCGCCTGCTCACTTCCCGTTACAGGATTCAAATCGGCCAGCCAAATTTCCGCCTGTCTCATTCTTCCAACTGTTTCAGATAATCTTCCATTCCCTCTTCAGCAATAGAGAGAATATCCTCATCCGAACCGGCTTTTCGATACGATCGAACATATTCAGCCCGGTTCAGTTGATCCAAATAAATGGAAAGTGCGCGCTCAATAATTTTGTTTTTCGGTAACGAAAGTTTTTTGGCACGCTCATGCAGTTGCTGCAACAATTCATCGGGTAATGTACTGGTGAAAGTCGCCATACTTATAAAATTATTTATAAATTACAAATATAAATAATATTTTGATTACCTTTTCTTTCAAAAGAAAAAAATTCGTGTACTTT
>CAYYRE010000182.1:0-4641 GCA_964473895.1 uncultured Lentimicrobiaceae bacterium
GCAAATTTACGTTTTGTAAACTTCAAACAACTTCAGATATAAAAACAAAAATGATATGAAAAAAATCCTTTTATTATCCATTGCCTTGCTTTTGGGTACTTTGTCATGGGCTCAAATTGCGCCGCATAAATATTTTATCCGGTTTACGGATAAGAAAAATTCACCCTATTCCATCAAACACCCGGAACAGTTTTTGACCCAAAGGGCACTGGACAGGAGGGCCAGATTTGGTATTCCCATCAAAGAAAACGACTTGCCGGTCAACCCGTCCTATGTAAAAGCCGTGGAAGGGACCGGCGTGAAAATCCTGAATACCACCCGTTGGTTGAACGGTGTAACGGTTTATACGACCGATACTGCCCTGATCGACAGCATCCGTTCCTTTCCGTTTGTACAAAAAACAGTGAAAATAACCCCAGCCAAACAAGTTTCCGATAAGTTTAAAAAAGAATCCCTTTTGCCGAAAGGTAAGTTATTTGCTTTTAAGGCTTCCGATACACTCGAAGCGCAATACGGAGCGGCTTTGACGCAGATTAAACAAATCAACGGAATCGCTTTGCACAAAAAAGGATTTAAGGGAAAAGGCATGGTGATTGCCGTACTGGATGCCGGATATAGCGCTGTCCCGACACAGCCGTTGTTTCAAAAGTTACGGGATGAACACCGGATCCTCGGAACCCGTGATTTTGTCAACCCCGGGGGCGATGTTTATCCGCAACATTACCACGGTCGTATGGTCCTTTCGTGTATGGCGGCCGACCTGCCCGGCATCATGGTGGGTACGGCGCCTGCCGCTTCCTTCTGGTTGCTGCGTACCGAAGATGCCCCTACCGAAAATGTGATTGAAGAGTATAACTGGGTTTCCGGAGCCGAATTTGCCGACAGTGTGGGTGCCGATATCATCAACAGCTCGTTGGGCTATATTGATTTTGACGATACCACCTTCTCGCATCCCTATTCGGACATGAACGGGAAAACCTGTATCTCTACCATTGGTGCCGAAATGGCTGCCAGCAAAGGAATCCTGGTGGTGAACAGTGCCGGTAACAGCGGGAACAACCAAAAATTTCCCTGGATAGGCGCTCCGGCCGATGGCGACAGCGTGCTGACGGCCGGAGCCGTTGATGCCAATGGCAACAGGGCTTCTTTCAGCTCCATTGGCCCCACGTACGATGGACGGATTAAACCAACCCTGATGGCTATGGGGCAGGGGGATGCCGTCGCCAATGGTTCCGACTCGGTGACCCGGGCTAGCGGTACTTCCTTTTCTTCGCCTGTACTGGCCGGAATGTGTGCTTGTTTGTGGGAAGCCCATCCCAAAGCGACCAATATGCAAATTATCGAAGCATTGAAAAAAACAGCCTCTCTTACTGCCGACCCCAACGCCCTTATGGGATGGGGCATTCCCGACTTTGCCCGTGCAGATGCTTACCTGACCCAATGGTTAGGTATTCCGGCATCGCATAGTAAAAGAGTAGCTTTACACGCCTTTCCCAATCCGTTTGGTAACCGTTTTTCCGTTACCTTACCACAAAATGTTTCCGGTAAGGTGCGTTTTACCCTTTTTTCGTTAGCGGGTAAACCGTTGTATTCCAAAATGTTTTACGGGGTACAACAAAGTATTTCGGTTCACGGTGATATTCTGTCGCATTTGCCGGCAGGGATTTATTTGATGCAATTGACGACGACGTCGGGTAAATTGTATAACGGTAAAATACTGAAACAATAACAGATTCGGGCTTTTGTTGACATTTCTTAACAATTTTGTTTCTCCATCTTTCATAGATTTTCCTTATCTTTACCTTATCATTTAAAAAAAGAATATTATGTCTGATGAAATAAAATTGGTTTATACCGGTTCGCGTGTGGAGGGACTCTTTTTGGAAGAGTTGCTTAATGAAAACGGTATCGGATGCATGCGAAAAGATGTACTCGAAGAGAGTGTAAGTGCCGGATGGGCACAGGGGTCGCCCGAAGATGCCGTGCAAATTTTCGTGGAAACATTTAATTACGAAAAAGCAAAAAAGGTCCTTGACGACTATTTTGCTGCACGCGACAAGGGAAAATAGCAGGTGATGTTATCCTTTTGATCCTGCCTGATGGAAACCGCACTCCTTCGGTATTTTGTGCTTGACACGCAGTTGCGTTCTACCTGCGATTTTAATCCGTACGTCTTGTCGGAAGGAATCACTATTTATGAAGTGATCCGCGTCGAACAGGGGGTGCCGCTGTTTTTGGAAGAACATATCGAACGGTTTTTTTCATCGGCCTCCCTCGAAAACATTTCGCTCAACATATCCCGGAAGTTGATTCGCAAAGCTCTTCATATGTTGATTAAAGAAAACCGGATGGTTCAGGGCAACGTCAAGTTTTTGTTTCACCGGGATACGGCAGGACAAAGCCGTTTTTTGGCTTGGGCAATGCCTTTTTTTTATCCTTCACCCGAGCAATATGCACAAGGGGTTGTGGTGGGTACCATGGCTGCCGAAAGGCCCAATCCCAATGCAAAAAAAGCTTTGTATGATTTGCGTCAACGGGCTGACCGCCTGATCAAAGAAAAAAAATGGTGGGAGGTTATTTATGTGAACCGCCAGGGTTTGGTCACCGAGGGCAGTCGTTCCAATCTCTTTTTTGTGGAAGGCCACCGTTTGCTCACGCCTGAATTGCTCTTGGTTTTGCCGGGCATTACGCGTGCCAAGGTGATGGAACTGGCCCGCAAGCAAGGTATGGAAGTGGCTGAAGCCAAAATACGGGCTGATGATATTCCGCTTTTCGATGCCTGTTTTCTGACGGGTACCAGCCCGAAAGTATTGCCGGTGCGGCAGTGGGAAGGACATAAATTGGATGTAAATAACACTTTCATGCGCCGTCTAATGAAAGCGTACGATGACTTGGTGGCAGACGAAGTGGCCCGTGGGAACAAAGAATGACTTTATTGCGGTTGTGAGAGTTGTGGTTTATAGCAAAAGACAAACAAAATGAGTAAGAATTTAAACATAAACGTAGTAAATTGAGGAAATGGGACGAACTATTTATATTGAACAGGGAAAAGAAGACTATTATGAAGCCGACCCGCCACTTTCTGAAATTGAAATCTCGGAAAGAAATCACGAGAAAAGAGTCGTTAAAATAATTAAAGACGAGAGCCTATGCGTAAATCCGGTTACTTTAAAACTGTATTTGGAATACTTTAAGAAAAATGTGAGATTTCCATTAAAAGTTACTGGAATAGAGAATGATTTTGAATACTCAGATTACGGGGATAAAACGCCAAAAGGAGATGAAAGATTTGAAATTATTGAATTTGTTGAAGATGTTGAAAACTGTTCCAATCTGTTTGTGAAAGTAAGAGTTGAAAAAACAAGTGAAGAATTTGAATTGCAACTTTTCGAATTTAAACCGATTGAATCTTCAATGAAAATAATAAGAATATTTGAAGATTATACAGAGTGGATTAAAACCTGTCTGTAAAAAGGGAAGCTACAAAACCACAACAATGCATATAGTTTATGGTGGGTGAAGTGGCCTAAGTAGAAGAATATGAACAAAATAAATGATGATGTAAATATGAAAATTAGTGGTGTGAAACCCGCTACAAGCCATATGCCCATCCGTTGTGCTTCATGCGGGGGAAATCGTGAGAAAAATTGAAAAGAATCTGAACAACTGTTGTCTTTTTGGACTACTTTTTGTATTTTTGTTGCATGAACAAAAAGCGTGAACTGTATTTTTTCAAAGATTATTTTGAGAAATTCTATGACAGCCAAACAGAAAAAGTTCAAAAGAAAATTCTATGGACACTGAAAATAATAGAAGAACTGGAAAGAATACCGGAAGTTTACATGAAATATTTGAAGAACACTTCCGGACTGTATGAAATAAGAATACAAGTTGGGAATAATATTTATAGAATTTTCTGTTTTTTTGACATAGACAATCTTGTAATAATTGGACATGGGTTTCAGAAAAAAAGCGAGAAAACCCCCAGACAAGAAATAGAACGTGCAGAACAAATAAAAAAAGAATACTATGAAAACAAAGAATAAAAGTCTAAAAAACCTTGACCAATTTATAGAGGAAAAGATTGGTAAAAAAGGAACAGAAAAAAGGGAACGGTTTGAAACGGAATATGATGTATTTAAACTGGGCGTGCTTATTCAGCAGGCACGCGAACAGAAAGGGTTAACACAGCAACAGTTGGCGGAACTGGCGGGTACGAATAAATCTTATATTTCGAAATTAGAACGGAATTTAAAAGACATACGATTTTCGACTTTACAAAGAATTATCAATGAAGGATTGGGAGGACATTTAGAAATATCCATAAAGTTGGAATGAAAAAAGCACGAAAGCTCAACAAATTCTATGTGTTATTCTTGGTGAAATAGTCCAATAGGAAAATCGAAACTGATAGAGGAAAAAACAAACAGATCGAACGGCAAGTAGCATAGCCCGAACGTTACAATTTGTATCTTTACTGAAATTTTCGATGCATGTTCAAATCTTACGGAAAAACCGGATGGTGGAGTTTCTTCTTTGTGTTTATGTTGTCCTTTTCGCTTTATGCGCAAAAGAAAGTGCCCGCTTCGTATTGTATGCATCCTTTGGAAAAGCAACTGGCCGACAGCATCAACCGCCTCC
>CAYYRE010000183.1:0-4610 GCA_964473895.1 uncultured Lentimicrobiaceae bacterium
GGTGTAGGGGTAGGTGTATAAAAAAGATATTTATTTGCTGATTGGTCAAGTTCTTAGCAAAATTTCGTTTTGTAAACTTTAAACAACTTTAATAACAAACAGATAAAAAAGGTTTTAAAAATCATATAAAAAAGAAAAGCATGGGAGATCCGAAAGGCTTTTTAAACATAAAAAGAAAAGAAGCGGGATACCGCCCCGTAAAAGAAAGAATTTTTGATTTCGGAGAAGTCGAACAGACCCTGGACCAAGAAGACCGTCAATTGCAGGCTTCACGGTGTATGGATTGCGGCGTTCCGTTTTGCCACTGGGCTTGTCCGGTAGGCAGCAAAATCCCCGAATGGCAGGATGCCCTTTATCGCGGATTTTTTGAAGAGGCTTATCTCCTCCTGAACAGCACCAACAGCTTTCCGGAAATTACCGGAAGAGTCTGTCCGGCCCTTTGCGAAAAATCGTGTGTTTTGGCCATCCATGATGGTGCTGTCACCATCCGTGAAAACGAAGCTGCCGTGGTGGAAACCGCTTTTGAGAAAGGTTTGGTGAAAGCTCTTCCACCTTTAAAAAGAACCGGAAAGCAGGTGGCGGTCATTGGTTCTGGACCGGCCGGATTGTCTGCTGCCGACCATCTGAACCGTGCCGGGCATCAGGTTACCGTATTTGAAAAAAACGATGCCGTAGGCGGTTTGCTGCGTTACGGCATCCCCGATTTTAAACTGAGTAAAGGAATCATCGACCGCCGTATTGCCCTTTTCAGGGAAGAAGGCATCCTTTTTAAAACGGGGATTACCGTAGGAAAAGACCTTCCGGCTGATGAGGTACTCAAAACATACGATGCTGTTGTCCTGGCTACCGGCGCTGAGCAGCCCCGCGACCTGCCGGTGGAAGGAAGAACGCTGAAAGGTATCCGTTTTGCTTTGGATTTTCTGATACAAAACAACCGGAAAGTGGCCGGAAAAGCGGTTCCGGAGCAAGATGACCTCCATGCGGAGGGAAAACATGTTTTGGTCATCGGCGGTGGAGATACCGGTTCCGACTGTGTGGGAACGGCTATCCGTCAAAGGGCGGCTTCGGTAACACAAATCGAAATCATGCCCCGGCCGCCGGAACACCGCACGGCAGATAATCCATGGCCTTATTGGCCGCAGGTATTGCGCACTTCCAGTTCGCACCAGGAAGGTTGTGTACGCCGGTGGAGCCTAATGACCAGACGTTTTCTCGGAAAAAAGGGCCATGTGGAACAGGCCGAAGTAGTTCCCGTAAAATGGGAAAAAGATGAAAAGGGAAAGTGGCAACCGACACAAGCCGGAAATCCGGAAACCATCCGGGCCGACCTTGTTTTGCTGGCCATGGGGTTCACACAACCGGTTCACGAGGGGCTACTGCTTTCGCTCGGCGTGACATTTGACACAAGAGGAAATGTAAAAACCGGTCAAAACAAACAGACATCCGTTGAAAAAGTCTTTGCTGCCGGCGATGTGACCCGCGGGGCCAGCCTCGTGGTCCATGCCATTGCCGAAGGTCAACAAACAGCCCGCTTTGTGGACGATTTTCTCAGGAAACGGTAAATGCCCTTCCGGAAAGCTTGCCGCTTTCGCTAAAACGGATATCCGGAAAAACAGCCTGCAACATTTTTTTGTTTTTTCCATGATAACCGATGGCATAGTTGATTTGTCCCACCGGAACCGTGAGGGTCAGAGGAGAAGAAAATCGATCCCGTTGGCCGGTCAATGGACGAAGAATATCATGCCATATTTCGGTGAGCACCAACTCGCGGAAAGAAGGATGAAACGGACCGGCCACAAAGGCGGAACCATCCAACAACCCTTCCGAAGGATGCAATCCCATCCGGATCACACGCACACCCGCTTTCTCAAATTTCAGTAAAACGGCTTTGGACCACTGCACCGCTTCCGGTAACGGCAACGGTTGATAACGGCCTTGCCGGAACCAACGGTACAAAACGGTATCACGAATAACCAACGTGGGATATATCCGTGTATCGGAAGCCCCCAGGGCAATAATGGAATCGGCGGTGGAAAGGACTTTGGACAAGGTGTCTCCGGGCAACCCCAGCATCATCTGCAAACCCAGCCGGAAACCGGCTTTACGAATCATGGCGGAGGCCTTTTCGACCTGTTGTACCGTATGTCCGCGGCGTGAAATCCGCAACACCTCCTCATCAAGCGATTGGGCCCCCAACTCTATGGTAGTTACCCCGTATTTTTTCAAACGATCCAAAACGGTGGTATCAATGTAATCGGGCCGTGTGGAAAGACGGATACCCTGTACGGAACCCTCGTTTAAAAAAGGCTGTACCGCCTGCAAATAGCCTTCCTGTACATCCTCCGGAATACCGGTAAAAGTCCCGCCGAAAAATCCCACCTCTACCTGCCTGTGGATGGCTTTAAAAGAGTGCAGATAAGCGGTAATTGTTTGGCCCACTTCCGCAAAATCGGGGGCCTCAAAATGTCCAGAAATCTTTTGCTGGTTGCAAAAAACACAGCGAAAGGGACAGGCCATTTCGGGCGTGAAAATGGGAATGGTATAATGTTTTAACCTCGACATGTCCGGCAAAATTAATCAATGTATTTTTCGTCTTTCAAAAAGGCCTCCCTATTTTAACGAAAATAATTTAACTTTGTATATCATGGAAAGCCCTTTGTTGTACCGGATTGCTTTTACACTGATCCCCGGCATTGGCAGTGTAAACGGAAAAAAGCTACTGCAAAAGTTCGGCACGGCCCGGGAAGTTTTTCAGGCTTCCACACATGCCTTACTGTCGGTACCGGGCATTGGGCCCGTGATGGTCAACAACATAAAAAACGCCCGCGTCATGCACCGGGCGGAACAGGAAATCCGGTTTCTGGAAAAAAACCATGTCCGGGCTCTTTTTTTCGATGAGGAAGATTTTCCGCAACGTCTATTGAACTGTTACGATCATCCCCTCATGCTGTACTACCGTGGCCAAGCCGACCTAAACCACCGGCGAATCGTAGCTTTTGTAGGTACACGCCGGGCTACGGAATACGGGAAGACCTGGTGCAGAGAACTTATTGAAGGCCTCAGAGAAAAAGATGTTCTGGTGGTCAGCGGTCTGGCTTACGGCATTGATGGTTGTGCCCACCGCGAAGCCCTGGAGCAGGGCATGCCCACGGTGGGAGTCCTGGGTCACGGACTGGACCGTATCTATCCGGCCCCCCATCATAAGCTGGCAGAGGAAATGCTGCACCACGGAGGGGGTCTGCTCACGGAATTCCTTTCCAAAACCATCCCCGACAGGGAGAATTTCCCCAAACGGAACCGTATTGTGGCAGGCATGACCGATGCCGTTGTGGTGGTGGAATCAGACAAAAAAGGGGGCGCACTCATCACGGCTGAATTGGCTAACAGTTATAACCGGGATGTCTTTGCCGTTCCCGGAAGATTGGGCGACCAGTTTTCTACCGGTTGTAATTTTTTAATCAAAACAAACAAAGCCGCTTTGATACAAAGCGCAGCAGATATCGGCTACATCATGGGATGGGAGGACCGGAAAATTCCCGATGGACACCAAACACAACTGTTTGTTGAAATGAATGATACGGAAAAGACGCTTTACCGGATACTGGAAGAAAAAGGTACGCTCGGCATTGACAAACTGATTATCCTGACCGGCTTTACACCTTCAGCGGTCGCTTCGGCTTTACTGAATATGGAATTTAACGGTTTGGTGCGAAGCCTGCCCGGGAAACAATACAAGACGGAATAGTTACTGGGGATACAGCGAAACTCCCGGAGAACACAAAAACAAAAAAGGGACAACCTGTAATACAACAAGTTATCCCTTTAACGGGTCGGGGTGAGAGGATTCGAACCTCCGGCCTCTTCGTCCCGAACGAAGCGCGCTAACCGGGCTGCGCCACACCCCGAATTTGTTTATCTATCCAGTCCAAAACGGCTTTGCGTTTTTTCAGACTTTTCAGATATTTTTCCAGTTTCATGGCCTCTGCTCTGCTGGAACAGGGTTCTGCATGCAGCAATATCCATGGCCTTTTTGCTGAAGTATAACGATTCCTTCCGGCATTATGTCTTAACAGTCGTTTTTCCACATTCTGTGTTTGCCCGATATACAAGGAGCCATCAACTTCTGAAACCAGTATGTATGTAAAGAACTTCATTTTTTCATTCTTCGTCCCGAACGAAGCGCGCTCATCCCGAAAAGTAGAAAATCTGTGATTTTCGTTATTTTTCGAGGATCCTCGATTTTGTTACGAAACATCTGTTTCGGCAAAATCGGGACCGGGCTGCGCCACACCCCGAAATATCAGGCCGCAAAATTAATAAACATTTCCAATCTCAAAAATATTTTTCCGCTTTTGGAAACCAAAAAAGTTAAACCCTATTAAAAATCACCCGGTGGTTTGGAAATTCCGTTATCATTTCTTTTTTTAAAAGTTGTTCCATGGTACTGTAAGCATTCATTTGCAGGAAAAGACAGCATGCCTTGGTCCCTTGCGCAGGATAAAGATACACTTCGAAAATTCGTTCTGTTTGCTTGTATTTAATTCCGGCGACCAGCCCCATTTCACTGACAGACATCCCGTTTTCCGGGTCTTTTACCCGGTCGAGCACCT
>CAYYRE010000184.1:0-4567 GCA_964473895.1 uncultured Lentimicrobiaceae bacterium
GATGTTTCCCTTGCCATTCATGGCATCAATGGCATTTTTACACAAATTTTCCAAAACCCAGCTGAACAAAGAGCCGTTCACGGGAAGTATGATTTCCTTTTCACGCGGTACCAAAATATGATAATTCACCTTGCTCGGCGAACGCGGCTTCAGGTAAGCCACCGTATCGTAAAGAATCCGCGTCAGGTTATCTTCTTCAAGGCTGGGATTCGACCCGATTTTCGAAAACCGTTCGGTGATCACCTCCAGCCGTTTCACATCTTTGGTAATCTCTTCGGCGGCCTGCTTGGCGTTGGACTCATCCATTTTAATCAGTTCCACCCACGCCAAAATCGAAGAAAGCGGCGTCCCGATCTGGTGAGCCGTTTCCTTGGCCATCCCCGCCCATACCCGGTTTTGTTCCGATTTGCGCGAAGCACTGAAAAGCAGGTAAGCAATCAGCAGAAAAAAACTAATAACGGCAATCTGTGCCACCGGAAACCATTTCATCTGCGTCAGCAGGTTCGAACTTTTATAAAAAATATAGGCTTTGCCCTGTTCCGGAAAATTGATTTCAATGGGTTCGTTCTGCTTTTTCATCTCCTCCAGCATCTTGTGTGCATACACCGGATTGCTCATGCGCACATCATTCAGGTTGCCAAACTGCAGGATATTTTGTTGGGTGCTGTCGGTTACAATCACCGGAACATTGGACGAATTGGCCGTTATTTCCGACATAAAAACGGAAATATAATCGTTTAAAACATATTGTAACTGGTTAAAAACAAGCGAATTTTTGTAATACAACTTGCTGCCCGTCTGCGGAATGGGAATGGGCGGATACACCGAAAATTCCTCCTTCAGTTTCCCCCTGAAATAAAGCCGCGAACTGTCGGGTTTGGGAAAAAGGTTCCGGTAAAACACAATTTTTCCTTTTTTATCCGTAATGATCACCGGAATATCGTGGTTGCGGTTGATGATCTGTAAATAAAATGTCAGCTCATCCGAAGTATTGTCGCTGCGCAAAAGCCTTTTGTACACCTCGGCCAACAGTTCCACCTTTTGGCGTTCCGACTGGCGCAACTGTTTGAAAAAAGCATCCGTATATTTAACAAGACGCAGTTTACGATGCACCGCATCGGCCCAAAGACGCACATTGCGGCGCTCGGCACGGGCAAATTGCGCCACCAGCATATTGGTATAAAACAGCGAGGCTGCAATGATGAGTATCGCCAGTATGGCCAAAATAATCTTCCAGCGTTTCTTTTTAGTGTAAAGCTCCACGGCAAAAAAATAAGTATCCAAAAATACGACTTCTTACCATACGGAAATCCCGCCGGTTTATTGTATGTGGTTGCAACGGAATAATTATTATTTGGGCGTGCCCCCGCCCGGGCGGGGTCGGGCTTTCCGCTCATACTCCTCGCTCGTGCCTCGCTGCGGGGTATCCGCTGCAATCCCTCACGCAGGAAACCGTTTATTTCAATACCACCTGTTCTATTTTTTCAAAGGTATCCGGATTGATGACCCGCAAAGTAACTCTTTTGCCATGAACATCAAACAGCATGAGCGCATGTTCGGTGGTATATTCTTTCACAAATCCGCTCCAAGGTAACTGCTCCAAACCGTAATACGGCGCACCGGCCGAACCGTTGGTTATCTGCCATAAATGACGTGTTAACTTCACCTTCGGTTTGTCATAACCTTCGGGATAACGCGGGGTGCTGTCGTTGATCAGCATCCGGGTATAATTGTGCTCATCCCCGCAAAGCAATGCCAGCACCTTCGGCGTTTTGTTGATCAAAAGATCCAAAAACTGGTCGCGCCGCTCAATGATGCCCTTTTTGACCGGCTTGCCGGCCACCCACGGCCGGACGGTATTGTTGCCGTGATACCACATATCATCCCCGCTGTGCCCTGCATTGGGAAAAGCCGGCGTGTGAATGGTGACAAAGATGTGATCAATCCGGTCATCCTTTTGTAAACGGGCCAACGTGTTTTTCAGCCATTTCAACTGGTTATCCATGATGTAGGCATGGACATTTCCCCCGGTAAGGGGAATTTGGTGCGGATTGGGGGTGTACCAGTAGTTGGAATTCAACGCCACCACGGCAATATTGTCATAAACGTAATAATACGCTGTTTCTTTATAAGACGGAAAATCGGTGGTTTCCGGATTCGGATCGTAATATGCCCCGTCTTCCGTACCCGGTCCGTTCTCCGGATTCACAAATTCATCGGCAAAGACCTTTTCGGCCGAAATCCGGTCAAACGGAAAATTATCCACCGAAATACCGTAACGGCTGCCGTTATCAAATACCTTTAAAAATGCTTCGTGATTCCCCGGAGCAATCACAAACGGCATATAATGCCAAAAAGGTTCCACGGCATTTTTCCAATTGGCATATTCCAACCGCTGCTCTCCCAAACAAGACGAATACCCGTTGATCAAGTCACCGGTAAACTGCATAAAAACGGCGTTCTCCTTGGCCGCCAGAACAGCCATCCGCTTCATAACATAAGCATTGACTCCGTAAATATCCCGCTCGCCGCCGCCGTTGGCTTTTCGCGAATCGGAGGCATAAGCAAAGGTAAAAGCAGAGCGTGTTCCCTCTTCGGGTGCCGTTTTAAAAGCATATGTTTCAACATAATCGCCATAATGTACGGTGTAAGTATAACGCTTGCCGGGGAGCAGACCGGATATCATAATCTCATGGTGTAAACCGTTTTGTCCGGGGTTTTCAAATTTTCGGCCTGCCACTTCCACATAAGGCCGGCAAGGCAAATTGGTTTCAAAAGAAATGACCACCCCTTCCGGCGAAAGCCGGTTCACCAGCGGTCCTTCCTCAAGCGTTACATCCGGCGCAAAAGGGCCCTTTCCTTTGATATTGATCCGGCCATCATACAAAATCTCTCCTTTTTCGTTCACAATACGGTATCCCAGCTTCATATGCCCCGATTTTTCCCATCCGGCAATATCGTACCTGCCGGCCAGTTGTTTCAGGTTTACAAATGCTTTCCCCTGCCTGATCGGGGCTGTCTTTTTAAAAAACACCGGATAAGCATACCGCTGCGGCAACGAGGAGTAAAGCCCGTAATACATAACGCCCGAAAAAGCAGGATTATGAAAATCGAAAAGAAGCCCTTCGGGTGCCCCTTTGGGTAAAACGGCAAGATTTTTTAATTGTTCAAACGGTTCAACCGTTTTTTGCGGGGCCAGTTGGCCTGTTTTTGGGTTTTTAAAATATAGTTTTCCTCCTTTATTTATGATGTGGGTATAAGAAAAGGGAATTCTTACGGCGCTGTTTTGGCTGAAAAGATTTCCGGAAAAGGAAAAAAGGATCAGGAGATAGAATGTCTTCTTCATAAAACGGGTTATTGCTAAAGTTGTTTAAAGTTTACGAAATGGAGGTTGCTTTAACCAATTTGTTATCAATGTATCAACGGGATGCGGGTTTTTTAAGAAACGGGTGATAATCACCCTTGAGCCCCACCGGTTTTTTATGGCGGATATCATGGACAATTTCAATGCTGTTGCGGGCTTCAAAGATACCGAACCCGTTACCATCCAAAATTTGCCGGTAACTTTCGGTATGCAAGTCGGTAAACCCGCCGCTGAATTCCATTTCCTCTCCATCCACCGTAATGGAACGGAATGTGGGCAATTTTTTTTGTACGGCCGTGGGCGGCAGATCGCTCCTGTCAAGGCTTAGGAACCAACGTACACGGGCTTTTTCCAACTGAAGAAACCCGGCGGCCTTGTCGTGCCGGTAAACATGTACTTCGTTTTTTTGGACCGGCCCGAAAACCCAGCTGAGCATATCAAAAAAATGAATCCCGATGTTGGTGGCCACACCACCCGACTTGGTCGGATTACCTTTCCACGAATAGTAATACCACTTGCCACGCGATGTAATGTAGGTAAGATCCACATCGTACACTTTATCCGCCGGCCCGTTATCTATTTTCTTTTTTAAAGCAACAATGGAAGGGTGTAAACGCAATTGTAAAATATTGTAAATATGTTTTCCACTTTCTCTCTCAATCTCCTCCAGTCCATCGAGGTTCCAGGGATTCAGTACGAGCGGTTTCTCGCAAATGACATGGGCTCCGTTGCGCAATCCGAGACGGATATGGGCATCGTGCAGGTAGTTGGGCGAACAGACACTCACATAATCCACTTTTCCGGTACCCGTGCGCCGCAGTTTATCCAAATGGCGGTCGAAACGCTCCGGTTCGGTGAAAAAATCGGCTTCCGGAAAATAGGAATCAATGATTCCCACACTGTCAAAAGGGTCAAGGGCGGCTACCAATTCGTTACCCGTTTCTTTTATGGCGCGCATGTGACGGGGAGCCACATAACCCGCCGCTCCAATCAGTGCAAATTTTTTAAACATACGAAACAAGCTAAGTTTCTGCAAAGATGCAAAAATTATGCACGTTGGACGTCCGGAAAAACATTTCGAAAGAAATCCCGGTCAACCGGAAAAAAGTTAAACCTTATTGATCAACCGGCGGAAAAAGCTGTTTTTCTTTTTGGGTGTATCATCAGTGTAATAACCACTACCCTGTTTCCCATAGCCGTAAC
>CAYYRE010000185.1:0-4465 GCA_964473895.1 uncultured Lentimicrobiaceae bacterium
GCAGGCCACGGCGACCAACGGAAGCCCGTGGAAAGCCGTTGCGAAACAGCGTTTTCCGGACAGGGGACTACAGCGGACAGCCCGCCCGGCGCCCCCTACAAAAAAATGCCTGTTTGTTTTATCGTAGTGAATCAGGAGATGTGGCCTTTTCTTTTCCAAACAGAAGCAATGAGAGAAAAAACGCAAAAAGCGTTACGCCGGCATGTGTTTCGAGTGTATCGTCCGAAAGCATGGATAACAGCATAATAAAATAAAAGACAACGAAAAAGAAATCATTAAAACGGTGTGTTTTAACGGCGGGATAAATGAGGGCAAACAGAAACCAGAGAAATCCGAAAATGCCGTAAGCGGCAAAAACATCCAGGTATTGGTTGTGGGAATAAAATCCGGCGTATTTTTCAATACCCGAATGAAGACGAATATATTGATTCCCCAGTGCTTCGAGGATGTCTCCGGTACCGGTACCCGTCCAGAAATTGTTTTTAATGACCCGCAACACGGCCCGGAGGTACTCGTAACGCTGCAAAACCGAATTTCCCCCGGCTTGGCCGGTTTTTTGGTACACCTGCCAGCCTTTCACCATAACGAGCAACCGGCTGTGCAGCCCGGGATGTTCCACGTACTGAACATTGGCAATGCCGTTCTCGATGTTCCGGATATCTTTTACGGTAAGCTTTTCTACCCCGGCAGCATCTTTTTTCAGGTTTTTGGAAGTCATGTACCGTATCAGGGTGTATTGCAAGGGATTTCCGTTTTTATCATTGCCGTTAAACGGGATATGGCTGCGCCGGTTCCAGGCGTTTTTCAGTTCGGGGATACAGAGGTAAGCTCCCACATAGCGGCCGTCTTCGATGCCGAAATGTACCGTATCGAAAACATACGGATGTCCTTGTGCCGTCCGGACAGTATCGGGGGGAATGGTTTGCCCCACAGCAACATGGGTCATGCGATACACTTCACGCCGGAGATAAAAATAGCTGGCCACCGGAATCAAAAAAACAAATGCCAAAACGGCGAGTACCGGCACCGTTTTTTTGAGCCGGATGCCTTCGGAAACCATCCAGGCCATCCCGATCAACAAAAGCAAACCGAGCGAAGTAACCGACTCCATTTTGATTAAAAACCAGATAAACCAAAGGACAACCGTTGCCATGAAAATTTTGACAGTCCGCGAAAAAGAGGTGTCTTTTACAATAAAATAGATCAGGCTGAGGGTACCAAAAGTGAGGTTCAGGCCGAAACGGACCGGGGAGATAAACGGTGAAAATTCGCGGACATTAACATAATTTCCTGAAAAAATCTTAAAACTGCCTATGAGGGTTCCGGCCAGCAAAGCGGCGATGTAAAAAAGCATTAATTTTTTGAAATCGTTGCGGCTGATGGGTTTTGTACTGGCAAAAACCAGCGGAAACAGCAGCAAGGGCAGTTTAATGCGCAGGATATGGGTAGCCTGAGGGAAATTGCCGGTAAAAAACAAACCGGCCAGCCCCAGCAGGTAAATGGACGCAAAAACCACGGCCGGCCTGTTCCTGAAAAACAATCCGGTTTTTTCAGGAATACTTTCTTTGGCCAATTGCCACAAATAGTTCACAAGCAAAAAGAGGCCGTAAAAGAATCCTTTTTGTTTAAAAAACCGCAGCACTACACTGATCTGGAAATCGGACCATATCCACAAAACAAGCAGCAACAGCATGCCCTGGGTCATGGTACTACGCGACAGGGGCAGGCTGACTGCGATAAAGACCAGAACCCAGAGATAAATCCTGCCGAATATATTTTTACTGCTCCCGTTTGTCATGCCATGGTACGATTATGGCTCCCACAAAAAACCGGTAAGAGTTATCCGGTGATTTTAAGGGGACTGCCACAAAACGGCGCAAGGTAAGTATTATTTCTTTTTCTTTTTCGGGCCGCCCAAAATGGCATTATACTTTTCTTTGTTGCTCAGGATATCAATGGCTTTGGCTATTTCGTTATCGTTGATAAGCGACGAGGCGGTTTTTCCCCATTCGTAATAATAACGTGTGGCTATTTCGACGCGAAGCATTTCTTTGATTTCGTTTTTGTGCTTGTCAAGATCCCGTTTTTTCTCTGTTTCGAGCTCTTTTTGGAGGCTGTCGATCGTTGGCTGCAGCGCTTTCAGGTAATTTTCGCGTTGGGCACTTTGTTCCAACCGTTTGATAAGAGCTCCGGTTTCGGTTTTATAGCTAAAACCTTTGTCGAGCACAAATTTTTTAAATTGCTGAAAAGTGGAATCGCTGATACGGAATTGCAGCGGCGGGGCAATACTTTTATGGTGCAAGCAAAATTCGTTGGCAAAGTCGAAGATGTAATTTTGGGCATACAAGTCAGCCGAAACCTGGCTGAATTCCTGTGGTTTCATCACAATATCGGGTTTAATGCCACCGCCATCACGTACCGGGCGGCCGTCGGCCGTATGAAACAGGTGTGTTAGCGAATCGGGAACCCGTTTCGGGCGCCCGTTTTTGCCCCTGTCGAAATAATCGATGGCCTGGATGCACCTTCCGCTGGGGATGTAATATTTGGCAATGGTGATTTTCAATTTGCCCCCGTAAGGGATGGGCACGGTGTTTTGCACCAGTCCTTTTCCAAAAGTGCGCTGGCCGATAATCACTCCCCGGTCAAGGTCTTGCATGGAACCGGAAACAATTTCGGAAGCGGAAGCCGTATTGCCATTGACCAGTATGGCCAAAGGGATTTTACGGTCGAGAACCGGGCCGGGGGTTTTGTAATCCCTGTCGCTGGAAGGGATTTTTCCTTTGGTAGTCACAATGGTTTGTCCTTTTTTCACAAAGATATTGGCAATCTTCACGGCTTCATTGAGCAGACCACCACCGTTACTGCGCAAGTCGAGGATCACTCCTTTGATATCATGGTTTTCTTTCAGGTCGGTAAAAGCGTTGCGTACATCATTGGCCGCATTGGGATTGAATTGATTGAGCCGGATGTATCCGATATTTTTACCGATAACGCCGTAAAAGGGAACGTTGGGGATTTTAATTTGTTGCCGGGTTACTTCGAGGGTGGTATCGTTGGATGCCCCGTAATGGCGGATGGTCATCTTCAGCGATGAACCCGGATCGCCTTTTAACAATTTACTTACCGCGAGGGAAGAGAGTCCTTTGGCTGATTTTCCGTTGATAGCAATAATTTTGTCACCGGCTTTCATTCCTGCTTTTTGTGCCGGAAACCCCTTGTATGGTTCCGTAATAACCACCCAATCGCCCTGTTTTTGAATCATGGCACCGATGCCGCCGTAAATACCGCTGAGCATCAGGTTGAAATCGGCCATGTTTTTGGCCGGTACGTACACCGTATAAGGGTCCATTTTGGCCAGCATATCTTCAATGGCTGTTTGGGTCAGTTTGACCGGCTTTATGGTGTCCACATAATTCAGGTTTAACTGGTTCATAACACCCGAAAAGATCTCGATGCTTTTGGCCACTTTAAAGTTGTTGCTGTCTTGTGCTTTTACTCCGGCAAGGGTTAAAAAGATAAGCCCCAGCAATAAAATATTTTTCTTCATCATCATGTTTTTGTTTTTAAGGAACAGGGTCGTAGCCGCTACCGCCCCACGGGTTACACGAAAGAACTCTTTTCAGTGCGAGCCATCCGCCTTTGAAAGGGCCGTATTTTTTTATGGCTTCCACACTGTAAACCGAGCATGTGGGCGTATAACGGCAAGAACGCCCGATATAAGGTGATAAAGTGTATTGGTACACCCTGATCAATAATATGAGAAATTTTCCGAGTAGTTTACTCATTTTCTTTTTTGTAGCTGTTGCAAAATTAGGATAATTTTCCGTTCTATTTCCCGGTAGTCCATGTGGACTTTAGGAGTGTATATCAGACCCATGACCCATGTTTTGCCGGGCGACCGGTTTTCGGGCCAAAGAATGGATTTGTTGCGCCGGTAAGCTTCCCTCACCAATCTTTTGATCCGGTTACGGTCCGTGGCCCTTTTAAAATTCCGCCGGGGTACCGAAATAAGTACTTTGGCAGGATAGGGAGATGCTTCTTCAAGAGCAATATAAAAGACCTTGAAAGGAAAAACAAAAAATGTTTTCCCGCTTTTGAAAAGCCGGTCCATGAGTTTTTTTTCATACAACCGTTCCTCTTTTTTAAAAGTCTGTTTCAATTTTTGCCCTTTTCTTTCCTGCAAAAGTAATCGGTTTTGTGTAAGAAGGTTGCAAAAGGAAAGACGAACCAGGAGATTTTAAAAATATTTAACGAAAATAACGGTCATGGAAAATTGGAAAATGGCCCTCAAAGGAATCCGAGTTCTGTGGTATGCCCGGTGCAAAAGCAACGTTGTTGTCAGACGGGTGGCCTTTCTTCTGTTCTACAGTTTTCCAAACCACATTTTTTTGTATATTAGCAGGCAGGGGCATTTTGCAATGCTTTTGTGTTGTAACTTTGTGCAGTAACCAAAGTCTTCAAAACT
>CAYYRE010000186.1:0-4445 GCA_964473895.1 uncultured Lentimicrobiaceae bacterium
CGCTTTCCCATAAAATTGAAGTTGTTTAAAGTTTGAGGAAAAATATCTCTGTAATGTATGATAAATCAGCAAATAAATATCTTTTTAGATACCTACCCCTACACCCCTTCCAAAAGGGGAATATTTGGAATTTATTTGCTGATTTATCAGGTTGTTAAAGCCTACTTTGTTTTGGAAACTTTAAACAACTTTATTTTTTTCATTCGTCTGTGTGTAATTTAGAATGAAAAAATTTCATTTACATTTGTAGGAAAAACAAAAACCATGTTTCAAAGTATCAATCCTTATACGGGGGCCGTTGTTTTTGAGCATGCGGAACATACGGAGGCGGAAGTTGACCAGCGGATCGGCCAATGTCATGCGGCTTATTTGCAATGGAAACAAATGTCTTTTGCACAACGCGGGTCCCTGTTTCACCAGTTGGCAGCACTGCTGCGTGAAAACAAAGAGACTTTTGCCACATTGATCACCACCGAGATGGGAAAAATCATTTCGGAATCGCGGGCCGAGGTGGATAAATGTGCTTGGTTATGTGACCATTATGCCGACCATGCGGAAGAAATGCTACGGTCTGAAATTTTTGAGACGGATGCCCGGAAAAGTTACCTTCGTTTTGACCCGGTGGGCATTGTTTACGGCATCATGCCGTGGAATTTTCCGTTTTGGCAGGTTTTCAGGGCAGCTGTTCCCACCATGATGGCGGGCAATACGTTTTTATTAAAACATGCGCCGAACGTCATCGGTTCGGCCAAAGCCATTGAACGGCTTTTTGCGGAAGCCGGTTTCCCCGAAAATGCTTTTACTCATCTGATTATCCCCGTGGAGTTGTCGGAAAAAGTCATTGCCCATCCCTATGTGGAAGGGGTGACCCTGACCGGCAGTCAGCGTGCCGGAAGGATTGTTGCCGCACAAGCCGGGAAATATCTGAAAAAAAGTGTTTTGGAGCTGGGAGGTTCGGATCCGTATATTGTTTTAAAAGATGCCGAATTCAATGTCAGTTGCAAAACAGGGGTTTGTTCCCGTTTTTTGAATGCCGGGCAGGTCTGTATTTCGGCCAAACGCTTTATTGTGGAAGAACCGGTGCTGGAAGAGTTTATTGCAGAGCAGAAAAGATTGTTGGAGAGCATGGTGTTGGGCGATCCCATGAAAGAAGATACCGAGATGGGACCCATGGCACGTCCCGATTTGCTGGAGAACATTGAACAACAGGTAAACCGTTCGGTGGCAATGGGGGCACAAATTCTGTGCGGCGGAAAAAGGCGCGATGACCATTCCCTGTTTTACGAGCCGACGCTGGTGACCCATGTCGAAAAAGGCATGCCTGTTTTTGAGGAAGAGACTTTCGGGCCCGTTTCGGTAGTGATTCCGGCCAAAGACCCGTACGATGCCATCCGTATTGCCAACGACACCCCATACGGACTGGGTGCCAGCCTTTGGACGCAGGATTTGGCATTGGCCGAAAAATTGGCTGCACAAATAGAAGCCGGCGCCGTATTCATCAACGGCATGACCAAATCGGATCCGCGGTTACCCTTCGGGGGCACCAAACGTTCGGGATACGGACGCGAGTTGGCTTATCCCGGTATCCGGGAGTTTGTAAACCAAAAAACAGTCTGGATAGCCTGAATCACAGGTGAAAGATATAGTCGGCCAACGTAAAATAGATCAGCAGACCGGTGGAATCGACCACGGTAGTCAACAGCGGGCTGCTGATGACGGCCGGATCGAGTTTAAACTTGGTCAACACAATGGGCAACAAACTTCCCAACAGGTTAGACCACAGCGAAATAGCCACCATAGAAAGGGCTACCACCATCCCCACGGTCGGGCCGCCACGCCAGAAAAAACCTCTGATGTAAAGCGTTATACCGAGGGTCAGTCCGATCAAAAGACCGATAAACAATTCCTTTTTAACCACCAAAAACCATTTTTTCACCGAAAGTGATCCGGTGGCCAGTGCCCGGATGATCAAAGTGGAAGATTGAGCGGCAATATTTCCACCGCTGTCGATCAAAATCGGAATAAAAAAGGCAAGGGCTATGACGGCTTTTAACGAGCTCTCAAAATGGGCAATGATGGTGGAAGAAAAGAAATCGGTGAGCAACAGGATAAAAAGCCAGCCAATCCTTTTTTTATACAAGGTCAGATTGGAAGCGGCGTAATATTTTTCTTCCACCGGAACAATGGCCGATGATTTCTGAAAATCTTCCGTGGTTTCTTCTTCCATCACATCGAGGATATCGTCCACGGTAACAATACCAATGAGCACTCCATCTTCGCCAATGACAGGCAGTACGTTAATGTCATACTTTTTGATCATTTTGTAAGCTTCCTCCTGGTCATCGAGTGCATGAATGGCAATAAATTCATGATCCATAATATCGGCCACTTTTTGTTTTGGATCGGCCAGGATAAAACGACGAATGGGAATATCATCGATGAGCCGCAGGTCATCATCTTCCACGTAAATCATGTTGATGGTTTCGGCATCCTCTCCTATTTTTTTTATGTGCCGGATGGCTTTTTCGATGGTCCAGTCGGGTTTCACCACCACATAATCGGGGGTCATGATCCTTCCCACACTGTTTTCGGGATAGCCCAGTAAACCGAGGGCTTCTTTGCGCTCTTCGGCAGGCAGCAGGTTCAGCAGGCGTTGGGTTAGCTGTTCGGGAAGCTCTTCAAAAACGGAAGTCCTGTCGTCGGGCGAAAGTTCTTCAAGAATTTCTTTAATCCTTTTGTCAACGATGTGGGTCAGCAGGTATTCCTGTTGTGAAGGATCCAGTTCGGAAAAAACCTCAGCCGCTTTTTCTTTAGGAATCAGGCGAAAAGCCACGCCCACATCCTTGTGGTGGAGATTTTTTAAAATCTCGGCAATATCTTCGGGCTTCATATCCGCCCAGGCTTTTTTGATTTGGTCCCAATCTTTTGTATCGAGCAATTGTTCGATGTCCGGATAAATCTCTGTTTTGATCATAGGGCTGAGATTTTAAGGTACATACTTTTTTTGGCGCTGCAAAGGACGTAAAACTATCGGACGAATGCAACAGCAGACAACAAAAAAGTCTTAATACAAAACCGGTTTAGATAAGCCGGGTAAAACAAACGAACCCATACTTACGCTCCCGGTATTTTAGTAGTTTTGTCCAAAAAGAAATTATGGGCGAACATCAACATCATAACCACGGTCATTTAAAAGGACGTAACCTGTTTCTTTCGGTGGCGCTCAACCTGGGGATTACCATTGCACAGGTTATCGGCGGACTTATTTCGGGCAGTATGGCCCTTTTGTCCGATGCTTTACACAATTTCAGCGATGTACTGTCACTGCTCATTACCTATATAACCTATCAACTTTCTTCGCGGAAAAACACCACCCAACGTACTTTTGGATATCAACGGGGAGAAATCCTGGCTGCTTTCATCAATTCGGCTACCCTGCTTGTCATTGCCGGATTTCTCGGATTTGAAGCCATCAGCCGGATGATCAAGCCCGAAGCGGTCCATTCGATGGTTGTTATTTGGTTGGCAACAGCTTCTATTGTCATCAATGGGGCCAGTGTTTTGCTTATCCACAGCGGGGCCAAAGAAAGCATCAACATCAAATCGGCTTATCTGCATCTGTTTACCGATATGTTAACCTCCATAGCTGTTTTGGCAGGAGGTCTCTTAATGAAGTATTTCGGCTGGTTTTGGGTCGATGGGCTGGTGACCCTGGTCATTGCGGTTTACCTTATCTATTCCAGCTGGAAACTCTTTATTGAATCCATCAACATCATCATGCTTTTTACACCGAAAGATGTGGACATCGAAACACTCATCCGTCGCATAGAAGCCATCGAAGGCATCAAAAACCTGCATCATTTGCATTTGTGGCGATTGACCGACAACAAGGTCCATATGGAAGCACATATAGATGTGGAAACCGACCAACCTGTTTCGGTTTTTGAAAAACAACTGGCCGAGATACAGAAAATTACCCGGGACATGGGAATCGGTCATGTGACCATTCAGCCCGAATACAGCAACGACGATGACAAAGAACTGATACACAACCATTGACGCGGAAATCTTCCGTAAACCTCCGGCAGGGACGATTATTCAGACTTTTTCGTTCTTGTCCATCTCCGATTTGAGCGGGTAAAAAATCCCCATACAAAAAGCCACTGCCCGACGCTTATCCTTCGTGCCATAAGTTTTGTTGAAAAAAGGTTCCGCAAAGAAAGATTTTTCTGGCTAATTTTATTTTGTCCGTAGGCCTCCTTCGGAAAGTTACTGGGAGGGTATTTATATCTGTAAAAATCGAAATAAGACGGAGAGAAAAAACAACTTCCTTCTATCCATTATGAGATGGCCTGTCTGACTGGATAGCCAGGCAGGCTTCTTCGCCCTTCCCGCAGACTTCCACAGCTCATCGCCATGACGCGAAAAATTTGATTAAGATTTTG
>CAYYRE010000187.1:0-4361 GCA_964473895.1 uncultured Lentimicrobiaceae bacterium
TTATTTTTGCAGCCTGAAAACAGAAAAGGATCAAAACTTCATTTTACTCAAAAAACTCGTATCATCAAAAAGTCAGCTTCCAAAATAGTTTCCCTCGCCGGTTTGCTTTTGATTATTGCCGGATATTTTGTTATGGCGCACCAGTTTCCGCTGTATAAAAAACAGTATTTTCTGATGGTGGTGCTCTTTTTTGCCGATTTGTACCTTTGGTCGGCTTTACGGAAAACCATTTTCAATTATCGTTTTTGGCATCGTTATGCGGTGACTTTTTTGTTTTGGCTTCCGCTGATGATGGTGGGGGTTTTGGTCATCGGGACGCTGTTTAAGCCCATCCAGGACTGGAATGATGTGTTCCGTACCTATTGGATTGGGTTTATCCTGGTGTTTTATACCGCTAAAATTTTTCCTTTGTTTTTTCTTTTGCTGGCCGACTTGTGGCGGGTGGTACGCAAAATACCCGCTTTTTTGCATCGAGAGCACCGACAGGCTATTGTGGAACGGCAGGAGGAAGAAGGCATCAGTCGCAGTAAGTTTTTGCAATACATGGGTTACCTGACCGGCGGGTTGGTGCTCGGGACCATGCTGACCGGTATGTTCAAATGGGCTTACCAGTTTAACATTGTACACGAAAGGCTCTTCTTTAAACGGTTGCCGAAAGCTTTTAACGGGCTGCGTATTGTGCAGATATCCGATTTGCACCTCGGTACCTGGAAGTCGGAGAAACCGCTTGAAGAGGCGGTACGGCACATATTATCGTTAAAACCGGACTTGATTCTTTTTACGGGCGATTTGGTCAATTTTACCACCAAGGAGGCTTTCCGGTTCGAGAAAGTGCTGGCCCGGTTGAAAGCTCCGCTCGGTGTGTTTGCTACTTTGGGCAATCACGACTACGGAAATTATGTTACGTGGCCCAGTAAGGCGGCCAAGCAACAGAATATGAACCAGTTGTATGCTTTTTACAAGCGAATCGGGTGGAAGTTACTGAATAATCGCCATGTAAAATTTACCCGTAACGGACAGCAAATGGCCTTGGTGGGTGTGGAAAACTGGGGGGCACACCCGCGGTTTCCCAAACGTGGCGATTTGAAAAAAGCGGCAAAAGGATTGGAACCTGATCTTTTTAAACTGTTGATGTCGCACGACCCGTCACACTGGGACCATGTGGTCATACCCCAACACTTCGATATGGACCTTACCCTGGCGGGACATACCCATGGTTTTCAGTTTGGTATCGAAACCAAAGATTTTAAATGGAGTCCGGCCCAATACATGTATAAAGAATGGGCAGGATTGTACACCGACAAAGCTTCCGGCAGACGGATTTATGTGAACCGCGGGTTGGGTTCCATAGGCTATCCGGGCCGGATCGGTATTTTGCCGGAAATCACTTTGTTGGAATTATTTCAGGGATAAGTTTTTTTCGCATTTTGTACTATTCACGGTATCCTATGGCGGAAAAGCCGTTGGAAAGCAGGTCTTTTACGGCAGATTTTATCCCTTCCACATCCATGTGACAAAACCGGTATAAATCCGATTTGCTGCCGTGGGGAATAAAACGGTCGGGGATCCCGATGTGTTTTATTTTTCCCGAATATCCGTTTCGTGCGGCAAATGCAGCCAGGTTGTCACCCAGTCCGCCGCGTATTGTCCCGTCTTCGATGGTCAGGATAAATTTGAAACGGTGTAGGATTTTCCGTATCAGTTGTTCGTCCCAAGGTTTTAAAAACCGCAGGTCGAACACCGCCGGATGAATGTTTTCGGTTTCCAGTTGACGTGCTGCTTCCAAAGCAAAGTTTCCGGGTTGTCCCAAAGCGACAATGGCTATGCTTTCCCCTTTGCGGATTAAACGCCCTTTGCCAACGGGGATTTTTTGAAAAGGCTGACGCCATTGGGACGACCGCATAAATCCGTAACCGCGGGGATAACGAAAGGCAAACGGTCCTTTTTTATAGCGGAGGGCGGTAAACATCATTTGGCGTAATTCCATTTCGTTCATGGGTGCAGCAACCACCATGTCCGGGATGGTGTTGAGAAAAGCCAGGTCGAAAACGCCATGGTGGGTCGCACCGTCGGCACCCACCAATCCGGCACGGTCAATGGCCAGGATCACGGGCAGCTTTTGCAAGGCCACATCGTGTATAACCTGATCGTAAGCCCGTTGCAAAAAGGTGGAATAAATGGTGCAAAAAGGGATGTGGCCGGCTGCTGCCAGACCGGCCGAAAAAGTCACGGCGTGTTGTTCGGCAATGCCCACATCAAAAACCCGTTCGGGGAACTCTTTTTGCATGGCGGTGAGGGCCGACCCCGAGGGCATGGCCGGGGTGATGGCAACCACTTTTTTTTCTATTCGGGCCAGTTCGAGCAAAGTACGGCCGTAAACTTCCTGGTATGTAATGCGGTCTTCGGGGTCTTCGGCAATGAGTGCCCCTGTTTGCCGGTCGAAACGGCCCGGTGCGTGAAAAAGGGTCTGTTTTCGTTCGGCTTCTTCAAACCCCTTGCCTTTGGTGGTGGTAATGTGCAATAGTTTGGGGCCGGATACCGTTTTTATTTTTTGCAAAGCCGGAAGGAGTTCTGACAGATTGTTTCCGTTTACAGGCCCGAAATATTTAAAATGAAAAGCCTCGAAAAGATGGCTGTTGCGCAGAAAGGCTTCTTTTATGACGCCGGTGTTTTTATCAATGGCGATGCCGTTGTCGTTTAGTATGATCAACAGGTTAGCTTGTGAAGCGCCTGCATTGTTCAGTCCTTCTATGGCCATTCCGCCGGTCATGGCACCATCGCCGATAACCGCAATGTGGTGGCGTCCGGTTTCGCCGTTCAGCTGGGAGGCAATGGCCATGCCGAGGGCTGCCGAAATGGAAGTGGAAGCATGACCGGTACCAAAGGTGTCGTATTTGCTTTCGCTGCGTGACGGGAACCCGCTGATGCCTTTCCACTGCCGGTTGGTATGAAAGACATCGCGCCGGCCGGTGAGGATTTTATGGGCATAGGCCTGGTGGCCTACATCCCATATCAGGCGGTCGTAGGGCGTGTTAAAAACGTAATGCAGCGCTATGGTCAGTTCTACCACACCGAGACTGGCACCGAGGTGCCCCGGATGAACCGAAACCACATCAAGGATGAAATGGCGTACCTCTTCTGCCAGCTGCAGCAGTTGGTCTTTATCCAGTTTCTTCAACTCTTCCGGCGTATTGACAGTGGCAAGCAACGGCCCCGGTTTGGGTTTTTGCATTTTCATGGCAGGCAAAGGTAGGGAAAAAGGTTTTTGCGGAGACGGGGAGCAAATTATCCCATGTGCTCCTCTTTTACTCCTTTCCGGTCGAACCAGACCTGAAAGGCGGGAAAACACAGTATCTTTCAGGCCGCCACCGCACCAGCCCACTCCGGCCCGAAAGGTTTACGCCGGGTTTTCCGTATTTTTATCATCTTTTGATAAAATATTGTTTCGTTAACCTGTTCATGCCAAAAACTATATGTCGTTTACGGAAATTTCCCTTAAATTTTTAACGATCTTTTTGTTTATTTTTACTTTTCTTTTTCTTTGTACATGAAAATCAATAGAGCCGAAACCATCGTGTGGAGGATGGTTTCTTGTATGCGGAATTGTGGTTAATACAGTAAATGATATCATTATGAAAAATATTAAAAACGGCAGATACGATTTTTTCTTGCCGGTTATAGCCTCTATAATATATTTTTTTGCTGTAAAACAGGTTATTCCGCAAATTTCGTATGCCGTCATTGTGTCCCTGTTCGGTATTTATTTTTTTCCGGTAAAATTATTTTTGAATGACATGGTTGCCGATAATTCTTTAAAAAGCAGGATTACAGAGTTTATCTCTGTTTTCGTTTTTGCTGCGATTATGGTTTTTTCAATTATCCTACTTTTTGAAAAAGAAAATCCTGTCGTTAATATTCTATTCGAAATAGTTTCAGTGGTTAACGTATTCTTTGTTTTATATTACGCTATCATCGATAACAAGAGGAATACTTTCATTACCCACCTTGGGTTTACCGTTTTGGCTGCTGCGGTGTTAGGTATCTGAACAATTTGTAAAAATAAACGCGTGTCCTGCATCTTCCAGACCCTGTTGGAAGGGAGTTTTGGTGTTTGTAACAGAATTTTCGCTCATTCGGTTATGCTATTCGAATGTCCAAAGCAGGATGATTTTCAATCAACAATATTCCGGACTTGCCTTTCCCGGAGGTGCCTTTCTCCTTTCAGGTCGAACCAGACCTGAAAGGCGGAATACCCCCGGACAATGTTATTTGACAGGAAGTTACAAGGATAACCTCTGTTTTCTCCACCTTTCAGGCCTCCATCGCACCAGCCTGCTTCGGCCTGAAAGGTTTACGCCGGG
>CAYYRE010000188.1:0-4269 GCA_964473895.1 uncultured Lentimicrobiaceae bacterium
ATGCGCAGAATCTCCTCGGCAATAGGATAAGCCATGGTTTCGTCTTCGATGACGCAGGGTCCTGCAAGCAAAAAGAAATTACCACTGCCGGCATGTTTGATACGGGGCAGCTTTTCCAAAATATTGTTCATTTGACAGGAGTTTTTCTCTGTTTTAATCTTAAGCGAAAATACAAAATACTCCGGGTCAGCCGGCAGGTATTTTTTTGCCCGGACGGTTCACAAAATAGACCCCGGCAAAAATCATGAGTGAGGCGATGATCTCAGTGGTAGTCAACCGGTCTTTGCCGGCCACAATGGCTACCAGTGATGCCAGGGCCGGTTGCAGATACATGTAGGAGCTGTTGGCCGAAGGGGAAATCTTTTTCAGCGAATAATTGTTCAACAAATAGGCAAAAATGGTGGTAAAAAGCACCACGTACAACACAGACATCCAAATATTGAACGGAATAACCCGAAAATCCGTATGAAAAAACGGTCCTGCCGTTACCGGAACGACAAACAGAAGCCCGAATCCGAATACCCATTTCATTACCGTTATGGGATGATATCTTGACATGAGCGGTTTCACCAGTACGATAAAAAGACCGTATGAGGAAGCGTTGATAAGAATCAGCAGATTGCCGAGGGCTGTGCCGGAACTCAGCGAAAAATGGCCATTTCGGAGAATAAGAAAAACCGCCCCGCCGAAACCGAGCAATACGCCGGTAAGTTTCATTCCCGAAATTCTTTCGCGAATGATAAGATGGGACATGACCAATACCAGCACGGGGGTTCCCACCATGATAATGGAGGCGTTGATGGGAGTGGTCAAATTCAGGCCTTCAAAAAACAGAATTTGGTTGATCGCCACACCAAACAGCGCAGCTACAAACATCCGGCGCAGATCGGTTCGTGCCACCGGCTGCTTGTTTTTCATTAGGGCACCCACCAGCCAAAAAGCGGCAGCAGCACCTATGACCCGCAAAAAAATGATGGCACGCGGTGCCATCCAATGCGGCATAATACCTTTGGCTATGACATAATTTAAACCGTAAATAATATTAGCTCCCAACACGGCAGCGTGTGCCGTAAGGTTCTCCCTTTTCATAGGCAGCCTTTTCCGAAAATGTTAAAAGGGCAAATCCCCGTCCCCATCGTCCATGAGGGCCGAATCATCCGTCTGGGCTTCCGGCGGAATGGGCGGCAAGGGAGCGGAATCCTCTTTTTGCAGTCGCCAGGCACGCACATCGGTGTACCAGCGTTCGTTATACTCACGCGACTCAATGTTTACCGAAGCCGTTACCATATCCCCTTCCTGAAACTTTTCCAGCTCGCGTACCCTGTCGCCCCACAGGCTGATGCATATTTTACGGGGATACTGTTCCTCCGTTTCGATAACAAACTCCTGTTTTTCCCATTTGTTGCCGTTGCGGCTTTCACCGGTCACCACCGGCAGTTTTTTGATTAACCGGCCTTTTAGTTCTACACTCATAACAGTACAATTATTTGGTTTTCGAATGAGGGAACAAAGGTAACGAAATTTGGCATAGTTTTTTTCTACTGAGGGCGCACTGCCCGCAAGCCGTCACGGGCTGTCCGTTTTAGTCCCGGTGCCACTTCCATCTTCCAAAGGAACTCCTCGCACCATGACATAACGTAAACCGGAAAAAACCTACCTTTGCCCGAAATATCGGAAACGCAAAGCATGAAGATTACTTTTCTCGGCACAGGAACCTCACAGGGCGTCCCGGTGATTGCCTGCCCGTGCGATGTTTGTCAAAACGGAACAAAAAAAGACCACCGACTCCGCAGCTCCGTCCACATCGAACACCAAGGCATCCATCTGAACATTGACGCGGGCCCCGATTTTCGCTATCAGCTTTTGCGCGAACAAATCACCCGGCTGGATGCCGTACTCATCACCCACTGTCACAAAGACCATATTGCCGGTTTGGATGATGTGCGTTCTTTCAACTACATTTACAAAAAAGCCATGCCCATTTATGCGCTTCCGCGCGATATTGAAGCCATCCAAAGGGAATTTGCCTATGCCTTTGCCGAAGTACGATACCGGGGCGTTCCCGAATTTCACCCGGTAGCCATTGGCCATGAACCGTTTCGTATCGGAGACATTGAAATACTTCCTCTGCCGGCCTTGCACATGAAAATGGAAGTGTTGGGTTTTCGTATCGGCGATTTTTCGTATCTGACCGATACCAACTACATTCCGGGAGAAACTTTGACACGTATGATGGGCAGCAAGGTGATTGTTTTGAATGCCTTGCGCAAAAGGCCCCATCCTTCTCACTTCTGTTTAAGTGAAGCTGTCAAAATGTTGGAATTTTTAAAACCCCAACAAGCTTACATCACCCACATCAGTCACCTGATGGGTTTTCATGAAGAAGTGGAAAAGGAACTTCCCGGCTTTATCCACCTTGCTTACGACCGGTTGCAGATTGAATTATAACATTTTGTCCTTATTGTTGCCGGAGTTGTTATTCAAAATACCGAATCACTTTTCCGGTAGCCGTCCGTTGAAAAGTTTTGACAAACCGGATCTCTTTAGGGATTTCAAATTTAGCAAGACCCTCCCTCATTTTTTGTTCCAAGGCGGTTATTTGTTCTGCCGGCCAGGGTTCCGATTCGATATACAACACCGGTTTTTCGCCGAGTACGGCATCTTTTGCCGCACCGATAAAATAGGGAACAGCTATCCACTCCGACAATTTCCGTTCGATTTGCTCGGGAAAAAGTTTGACGCCGCCACTGTTAATCACAAAATCGGAGCGGCCCAATACTTTAAAGCGGTTTCCGCTATATATCTCCACTACATCATGGGTTTCCAGTCCGAAGATACCGAGTTGCGGCGCGGTGATGCGCAAACACCCATTGCTGTTTTTTTCAATGGTAATCCCCGGCAAGGGGGTAAAAACCTTTTCAGGATCCGGTTCGTTGACTTTACGCAAGGCAATATGACTCATGGTTTCCGTCATCCCGTAGCTATGCCACACGCTGACCGGTAAATGTTGTAATTTTTTTTCGAGTATCTCCGGAATGGCTGCTCCGCCCAACAGTAATGTTTTGATACGTTGCAGGAAGGCAATTCCTTCACCGGTATCCAACAGCTTTTGCACCTGCGAAGGGGTCATGGCGGCGAAATCTATTTCCGGTGTCCATGGGCTGATGGGATACAATTTGGGTTCAATGCAATAGAGATCCAGTTTTCCGGTGAAAGCCCGTACCACCATCATTTTTGCGGCAATATACTTTATGGGAAGGCAAAGCAAGGCTTTGTCGCCCGGTTGCAGGCCAAAGAAATCCAGCGTCATGGCCGCACTTTGTGCCATGTATTTTTTTTGAAGTTCCAATTTTTTCGGTTTGCCGGTAGAGCCCGAAGTGCGGGCAACGATGGTTCCGGCCTCCGAAAGCCAGTCGATGACAAAATACATCAACGCTTTTTTCCAGGGAGCCGGCGACCAATTTTCGCGAAGGTGCGTATAGGCATATTGCAGATGCCAGGCTTCGTCGAAGGCCTGCATATTTAACCGGAGTATTTTTTTCTCAGCCATAAACAGTTATTCCAACGGTTTCAATCACCGGGTAAGGATGCTATTACATTTAAATCCCACCGGTTTTCGGTATCAAATTTTAATTGGGCCTTTTCGATATAGAGGGGCGAAGATACATTGTTTTTAAACAGCTGTCCGGTTCCCAACCCCTGGGGCATGGGGTTGTCCAGCAGGAAAGTCCACTGGGCAATGGCATTCAGTCCGATATTGCCTTCAAGGGCAGAGGTAACCCACCAGCCTATTCCTTTTTGTCCGGCCAGGGCTATGAAAAGCCGGCTTTTCGCAAACCCGCCGAGCAGCGAAGGTTTCAGCACAATGTATTGGGGTTGTACACGGGTCAACAATTTTTCAATTTCTTCGGCCGTTTTCAAACCGATGAGGTCTTCATCCAGGGCAATGGGCACCGGCGATTCGCGGCACAACCGCGACATGACATCCCACTGGCCCTGACGCACCGGCTGTTCGATGGAATGCAGTTGGAAATGCGAAAGCTTTTCCAGTTTTTCCATGGCCTCTTCGGGCGAAAAAGCCCCATTGGCATCCACACGCAGTTCCAGCTCATTTTCGGGATATTCGTTCCGGATCATTTTCAAAAGGGCCAACTCCTGCTCGAAGTCAATGGCTCCGATTTTTAACTTTATGCAGCGGAAACCGTTTTCCAACTTTTCGCGGATTTGTTTTTTCATAAACGCCGTATCGCCCATCCATATCAATCCGTT
>CAYYRE010000189.1:0-3972 GCA_964473895.1 uncultured Lentimicrobiaceae bacterium
AGAAGTTGTTTAAAGTTTACAAAACGAAATTTTGCTAAGAACTTGATCAATCAGCAAATAAATATCTTTTTTATATACCTACCCCTACACCCCTTCCAAAAGGGGAATATTCGGTATTTATTTGCTGATTGATAATATATTAAAACAATATTTTTAGGCGAACTTTAAACAACTTTAAAGAAATATTCTTCCAGCACCTCAAAAATCAAAAAAAGATTTAGCCGAACTACGGGCTGGGAATTTGAACTTCCATGCTTACGGGGAAATGGTCGGAATAGGGAACCGTGTACTTCCGGTAAGCGGTCACCGAAAGCGAACGGCCGGCAAAAAGATAGTCAATACGCAAAAAGGGCAGGGGGCCGGCATAAGTGGTGCTGATGCCTTTTCCTTTTTCGACAAAAGCATCTTTTAACAAAATGCTCATCCGGTGATAGGCCCAGGAAGAGGGCGTGTCGTTAAAGTCGCCACACAAAACTACCGGCCAACGGCTGTTGCGAACTGTTTGAATAACAGGTGTTAATTGTTTTACCCTCAGCCGGTACGCTTTTTGTAATTTCCGGTAAATTTCCCCGTAGTGATGCCATGTGTTTCCTTTTTCCCATGAAGCGGAAGGCGGTGATGACAGAAGATCCAGGTCAGAACTGTTCAGGCTGATGGAAGCAAGGTGAAGGTTGATGACCCGCAGTGTGTCTTTGCCCATCACCATGTCTGTTAAAATGCCAAAGGTACGGTATCCTTTGAATTTAAAAAAACGGTGACGGAATATTTTGCCCTTGGTTACGGTGAGTAGCCCTGTGTTCTTGCTCCCTTTTTGCGAATAATACCGGTGGAAGTAGGCATTGTTGCCCGAATGGTGACCGGCCAACAGGTCTTTTTTCTTACCGGAATATTCCTGTAAACAAAGGATATCCGGTTCCGCTTGAACAAGGAATCGGAGTATCTTTGCTTTGATCTCCGGACGGTAGGCGTTGTGGTTGTTTCCGGAAAAACCCTGTACATTGTAACTGATGATCTTCCAACGGGCTTTGCCATTGGTTTCTTGGTGATCGTGAAAAGCAAGATGGTTCTTCAGTTGGGGAATGCCCATAAAAAGCACCAGCAACGAAACCAAAAATTTGGCATCTTTTTGCATCAACCAAAAAAGAAAAAAAATCAGATTGGCTAAAAACAAAACGGGGAAAAACAACCCGAAAACAGCCACCGCAGGGTGGTGGGACGGTACTTGGTTCCTGGCAAGATAGCTGATCAGTAAAAAGATGACTGCGATCCCGTTGATGGTTGTTAAGAAACCATTTGTTAAAGGGTATTTGTTTTTTCGGCCCAATTAATTTTTGTTACTGGATTTAAACAGCAGTTCCTTCTCCGCTTTGGTCAAACTGGCATATCCCGACCGCGATATTTTATCAAGGATACGGTCTATTTCAGCCTGTTGAGCGGCCTTTCTTTTATTGTATTCTTCATCGTTCAACGGCCTTTCATCGAAATGTCCGGTGGTGTCGAAAGTACGGTATTTTCGTTTACGGGCACTCAGGTCAGTCATTTTTATTCCATCGAAAATACGAAGAAAATCATTTCCTTTCCGGAGCGACAAGGCCCAGGCAAATCCCCAAAGGGCTCCTCCCAAATGGGCAATATGACCTCCCGGATTGTTTGCCGGGATACTCACAATATCTAAAATAACGAAAGCGATGGCCAGCCATTTCAGCTTGATTTTGCCCAAAAGAAACAGATGAACCGTGTAATCGGGGACGTAGGTGGAAATGGCCACAATAATGGCCAAAATGGATGCTGAGGCGCCAAGGGCCACCGAATTAGTCCGTACGGAAGCAAAAACGGGAAACAGGTTGAAAGCGGCCACAAAAAACACAGCGCCTGCCAATCCGCCAAAGAGATACGTCATTAAGAGTTTCCGGTCGCTCAGGTATTCGGTAAACAAGATACCTCCGAAATAAAGCATGACCATGTTAAAAAGCCAATGCAGAAACCCTTCGTGCAAAAACATGTAGGTAACGAGGGTCCATGGCATGAGCATCAGTTTGTGCAAATCGGAAGGCAGTGCCAGAAAACTACCGAGAATGGTCAGTCCGTTGGGCCCTTGTATTCCAAAGAGCCATGAAACGAGGTGTACCAGTGCCGTCAGCAGGAAAACAAAGGTATTGACAAGGATCAATCGTGACAAAACGCTTTTTCCAAAAAATAAATTCCTGAAAAATTCCTGGCGGTTTTGTGGTTGTTGATAATATCCGTACATAGTTTTCCGGTTTTTTTACATGTTAGGGCCGAAAAGATGCCCTTTCTTTTTCCAGTACAGGATAATCAATAATCCTACCAGCATACCTCCCACATGGGCAAAATGTGCCACATTGTCGCCCGGCCGGTTACTGATGCCCGAAAAAAGTTCCAATAACCCGTATCCAAGAACAAACCATTTGGCTTTGATGGGAATGGCAAAGTAAAGATAGATCAAGGTGTTGGGGAACATCATGCCAAAAGCAAGCAAGAGTCCGAAAATGGCTCCTGAGGCGCCAATAACAACCATTTGGTTGAGCATCTCGGCTTTATAAGTGGAAAGAAAGCTGATGATTTGCTGTACCTGAACAGGTGTGGCGGCACCGCTGGCCAGCAGATCCACGTTGTGGTTAAACAGGGTAATATCGGTTTGCGAAAGGGCCGTGGTCAACGGATTTAAATGAAAGGGGAAATGCTGAAAATAGGTTTCAATGCCTTGTACGGTAGGGTGGGCAATGAGGGCGTTCAGCATATCCAGGTTGCCCTGAATGGTGAAATGGATCCAAAAAATATAAACTACGGCCGAGCCGAGGCCCGTGAGCATATAAAAAACAAGAAATTTCTTTCCGCCCCAAACATTTTCGATGACATTGCCGAACATCCACAGGGCAAACATGTTAAACAGAATGTGTGCCCAGCCTCCGTGCATAAACATATAGGTGACAAACTGGTAAATCCTGAAACCCGAAGCCCCCGGATAGTGTAAACCGAGAATATCGGTAAGGTCAATTCCGTATTTCCTGAGTGCCAGGGTGGCCAGAAAAAACAGTCCGTTGATGATCAATAAGTTTTTTACTACCGGTGGTAATATCCTGAATCCTGTCGGTGTGTATTGTTGCATAAGTTATTTGTTTTTAAAAATGAGGCTTTCTCAAAAATTGTTCCAGACTTTCTATGGGGATGATACTCAGTGTGAGCGACCCGTCGGGTGCTTGTTCGGGCAGTTGACACAAAAACAGTTTGTTAAAAAGATCGGCCATTTGTTCGTTGTTCAGTGGAGTGCCCGGTTTAATGGCCAGTTGTGCCGCCATGGCCCGTGCCAGCCGGATGTTTATGTCCATGCCCGGCAAGTTGTGTTCCTTTTTAAAATCTTCAATAATTCTTTCCAGGGTTTCGCCGGTTTTGCTGCTGTCGAAGTTCTGCGGAACTCCTTTGACCACTATGCTGTTGGTATCAACAGATTCCAAAACAAACCCCAATTGTTGTAACCGGCTTTCCAACTCTTTTAAAACCGATATGTCTTCCGGAGAGAAATGGAATTCCTGCGGAAAAAGCTGTTGCTGTGAGGCCTGCTGCCTGCCCGCAAGCTGTTCCATGAAAAATTCGTACAGGATACGCTGGTGGGCCCGGTTTTGGTCGATGAGCATCAGCCCCGAACGTACGTTACAAACAATGTATTTCCCGTGGATTTGAAAAAATTTCCCCGTTTGTTCATAGGGCATCCCTTCTATTTCTGTTTGTCTTTCCTGTTCAACGGGTTCGGGTTCCTGCCGGAAGATTTGCTCCCACTCCTGATGCTCTTTTTTAAAAGTAGGAAATGTTTTTGCCGGTCCCGGTTTTTCCTGATGAAAGGGATTGAATTCAGGATTAAAATGTACTTCCGGAGGCTTGATATCACCTTGAGCCGGCATGCCGAGTGTGGTGTTCAATGCCGGGTCGATGCTGAAGACTTCAGCATCGACC
>CAYYRE010000190.1:0-3965 GCA_964473895.1 uncultured Lentimicrobiaceae bacterium
ATTGGCGGAAACCTTTTCCGTGGAAAAAGACCATTTGACCGGGTTGAGGATTTGTGAACGGGCTGAAACATTTCCCAAAAAAAGAACAGCCAACAGAACAAGAAAACGCTTCATATGTAAAAAATGAAATTTTTCAATGTATTTCCAAAAGTGCAAAAATAAGAGAAACTCTGCTACGGAATCAAAACCAAAAAGAAGCTTTATTCAAAGGGACGTTAAAAAATGTTAATCTGTTATTCTTTGTTCCGGTAATTGCACTGTGATTTTCAACACCTTTTCGGTTTTTTTGGTAACCCCGAAACGGGCCGAAATCCGGTACCCCACCACCCAAACAATTTCTTCATCCGACAAAAGTAACCAAACCTTTTCCCGTTCAAAACGGTTCAACTTTTCATCCGTAAAAAAATCGCTAAGCAATTTACTTCCCTGCATACCGAAAGGAACAAACCGGTCGCCGCGTTGCCAATGTCTGAGTTTCAATGGCAGTTTTAGTTTTTCCGCATCCAAAAAAGCAACCGTTAAAGGCGCATGAAAATCCTTTTGTTGTGTCCGGGGAAATGTTTCAAATTGTAATGCCACAGGCGCTGTCAGGGAAACATGCAAATCCCGTATGAAAAATTCTTCACGGGTCCGGTTCTTTTTTTCGCGAATCAAGAGATCGTCGCGGTCGTTAAGCAACACAAAACGATCGGAATAAAAAAACTGACCGGTTTGTTTTGTTGTTATGGCCTTTGCCAGCTCGGAAACCCTGTTTTGACGAAATCCGAAATCTTCCAAAAGAAAATACAGCCAGGCCTGTAACGGTTTCAACTGCCGGAGATGCGTTTTACTGATACGGAACCCGCTGCCCGTGGGTTCAAGCAAAACCGTTTTTTTTTCTTCCATCAGCTGACGAAAAACCGTGGCGGTGGTTTTTAAATTATCCAGGGTATCGGCCACAGCGCGCCGTGCGCCGGGATATTCTTTTTCGAGGAAAGGCAAAAGTTTATGCCGAATACGGTTGCGCAGGTAATCGTCCGATGCATTGGTAGCATCTTCGCGAAAAGCCAAACGGTGCTTTAAGGCATATGCCATGATTTCGCTCCGTGGCGCAAACAACAAAGGGCGCATTATCTTTCCCCGCAAGGGCATCATTCCTTTGAGCCCTTCCAAGCCGCTTCCGCGTAACAATTTGATAAAAAATGTTTCCGCATCATCATCTTTGTTGTGTCCCACCGCCAGTTTTTGAAAACCGTGCAGCTGTTGCAGCTCTTCAAACCAGTCATAGCGAAGCCGGCGGGCTGCCATTTCAATACTGATTTTTTCTTTGATAGCGTAAGTACGGGCATCACAAGTTTTTACAAAAAAAGGAATTTGATAGGTTTTTGCAAGATTTTGCACAAACAGCGCATCGGCATCCGCATCTTTCCCGCGCAGTTGGAAATTACAATGCGCAACAGCCAAAGCGTATCCGGCACGATGCAATAAATTCAGCATCACCACCGAATCCACCCCACCGCTTACCGCTACAAGAATCCGGTCTTCCGGAAAACAAAGCCGGTGTTTTGCAATATATTTCCGAAAAGCATCGAACATGGCACAAAGGTAAACAATGAGCAGTTCCGGAAAACCGGAATGGGTTATTTTGCAAACCGTTGAACGATTTTTTCCCTTTCGGCGATATCAAGCAACCGTACCATATTCGTACTGCCTTTTACCCCGGCATGCGAGCCCATGGTAATGATATAGTCGGATGTTTTATCCGCTTGCTGTAAAAACTGGAAAATCATTTGACTTTCGCTATCATCAAGCTGGATACGAAAAACCTTTTCCACCCCCCAAATAAGGGCAAGCCGGTGAGGTACCTTATCGCTGTAAGTAACGGCATAAATGGGCTTACGCGGCCTGAACTTGGCAATTTGCCGGACGGTAAAGCCGGTTGTAGTAAACGACACAATGGCTTTACAGGGTACATCGCCGGATATTTCAGCTGCTGCATGGGCAAAGCCCTCCGCCTTGTCCGGTTTTATGTCTTTGATCTTCGGTAAATGTGCCTGGGTTTCCATCAAGGTTTTCACCATCACTTCCACGGCTTCTACCGGAAAGGCACCTACTGCCGTTTCATCGGACAACATAACGGCATCCGTTCCATCGTACACCGCATTGGCAATGTCGGAAATTTCGGCCCGTGTTGGGGTGGCAGCATGCAACATGGAAGTAAGCATTTGCGTGGCCGTAATCACCGGAATGGCCTTTTCGTTGGCTTTTTTAATCATCGTTTTTTGCAGTCCGGGAACCGAGAAAATACCAGCCTCCACACCCAAATCACCCCGTGCCACCATAATACCATCGGCCACATCCAAAATCTCATCCAAATGGCGTGTGGCTGCTTTCCGTTCAATCTTGGCAATGACCCAGGCATCAGAACCATTGTCGGTTAATATTTTTCGTGCTTCAAGGATATCCGCTGCCGTTTCGACAAACGACACCGCCACGATGTCTATTCCGATTTTAGCTGCAAATTTCAGATCGGCTTTGTCTTTGTCGGTCAGGGCCGACATTTTAATTCCCGAACGGGGAATATTCACCCCTTTTCCTTCGCGCAATTGTCCACGTGTCAGCGCCCGCAAAATCAGCTGATCTCCCTGTTTTTTTTCCACTCTTGTTTTAACCGTGCCATCGGCAAAATAAACTTCATCGCCTTCCACCAGCTGATCAATCAAATGAGGATAAGTTAAGGAAAAGATGTCACCGGAAGCCTTTTTTGCCATAACAATTTTATCGCCTTTGGCTATTTCACGGCTTTCTGTCATGCCTTGGATACGAATTTTCGGCCCGCAGATATCCTGCATCACCGCCACCTCTTTTCTGAGCTCGGCAGCACACCGGCGTACCAACCGGAAACTTTCCAAATGGCTTTCATGCGTACCGTACGAAAAATTGAGCCGGAACACATTGACCCCGGCTTTGATTAAACGGGTCACCATCGCTTTGTTATTACTCACCGGACCCAGCGTGGCCACAATCTTTACTTTTCTTCCCATGGATGTAATTTTTATGCAAAATAAATCATTATTTTCACGCAAAATTTATTTTTCTCACCGGACAGAAAAATGCTGATCACAAGAGACAACATAGAGCAAATCAACAAGATACCTTCGGTAAGGAAGGTGGTTTCCCTGGTCCCGTCTCTTACGGAAACGATAGCGGAACTCGGAGCGAGGGAAAAAATTGCAGGTGTGACCCGCTTTTGCAAATATCCGAAAGGCATCTGCCAAAAAAAACCGGTGGTAGGCGGTCCAAAAAATTTTGATCTCACACGGATTCTTAACCTCCGTCCGGATGTGGTGGTGGGCGTAAAGGAAGAAAACGATAAAGAACGGATCATACAGCTAAGTGAGAAAGTACCGGTACTGCTTTTTGACATTATTGCTCCCGGAGATGCCTATACCATGATAGAAAACCTTGGACAACTGCTCGGCCGGGAAAAACAGGCCAAAAGTATGGTGAAGAAAATACAAAACAGCCTCCGGGGGCTCCCGCCGAAACAGCCCCCCCGAAAATGCCTTTACCTTATCTGGAAAAACCCCTGGATGGCCGCCGGAGATAAGACATTTATCCATCAAATGCTGCAATTGTGCGGGTTTAAAAATATAGTGGAAGGCCGCTATCCCGCCATCGAAGAAAAACATTTCCGTGAAGCAGAAGTGATTTTGCTTTCATCAGAACCTTTTCCTTTTAGTGACAAACACCGTGTATTGTTGCAAAATCAATACCCGGGAAAGAAAATCCATTTGGTCGATGGCGAAATGTTCAGCTGGTACGGCAGCCATATGCTGCAGGCGGGAGAGTATTTCAGGGAATGTCATCTATGGAACAATTCACAGGGTACACTTCTTTGAGAAGCATAAAGTAATCGTAAACCAACTCAAAAAAAAAGCTGCCCGAAAGCAGCTTTTTTTATAAAAATTAAAAACCTTTAATCG
>CAYYRE010000191.1:0-3930 GCA_964473895.1 uncultured Lentimicrobiaceae bacterium
TTACACATGGTTCAAGCGTCCGCTTGGACCATGTGTTTTTTTATTTCGTATAGAAGTCGATCATCCGCTGGATGGCCCGCCGGCAAACGGGGCAAAATTGATTTCCGTTAAAGGTTTTCATCAAACAGTCCTGCATGGGACGGTACATGCCCTTGGGTTCGTACCCCCCGCCTTCGAAAGCCCCTACCGTATGGCGGTATTTCTTTTTGTCCGGCGTCGGAATGGGGGTGCCGGGTTTTACCATGTCTTTCCATTTTTTATCAAAATGTTTCAAGGTGGTAATGTTGGGTTCCCAAGGTTCTACTTTCAGGTTGTAAAATTTTCCGTAAGCCGTGGGGTCGTTGTAATATTCATCCGCCAGGCCTGCAAAACCGTGACCGAATTCGTGAATAATGATTTTGGCTGATTTCACATTGCTGTTAACGGCCACGTTGTAGTAGTTGAAAATGGCACCGCCACCGTATTTTTTACTGTTCACCAAAATATAGATTTGATCGTAGGGTGCATTGGCAGCCAGGTCACGGACACTTTTGTCGTCCATGGTCATCAAATAGCGTTCGCTGTTAAAGGTATAATAGCTGGTATTCAACAAGGTGTTTCGCCAAATGTGCTTTGCCGGAATATCGGTACCCGAATCCACCGATGGGGCCAGCACGGCACGGAAATTAAACTTGTCACGGTTTTGTGTGTAAGGAGCAAAGGCAAAAAAGGCTTTCACAAAATTCCGGCAGTCGTTAATGAATTTTCCCATTTGTTGTTTGGTATATCCTTCGGGCAGAATGACCACATCCACTTTGTGTGCCGGGTCGCCGTTTACCTGTACATCAAAATCGGGATACACCAGCCGCCGGTCGTGATGAATGAAATAGTTGCCCGTATCCACCACGTAACTGAATTTTTTATGAAAAACCCCGTTCCAGTCGCGGCTGTAGAGTTCAACGCGCACATTTTCTTTGGGATAGGGAAAGGTAACCGTTTCCGAAAAGCAACGGCGGGTTGTTTTGGCCTCGGCAGTGGTTTGCCATTCCCTGAAAAGTGTGGAATAACCCCGCGAGTAGAGCAGCGAATCGTTTTTCAGGTTGTACACTTTTACGTAATAGTTACCGTACTGCATGGTGTCTATAAGGTTTACCTGTGATCCGCCCCAGTAGGGTTCTTCGATGAGTTCATCAAAAGCATACGATTCGCTGGTATCGGTACCGCAATGGTAATAATCCATGCGCAATGTTTTGTTGTAAAAGTATTTGTTGAACTGGGCCTGTAGCTGAAAGGCCGTAAAGAGCAAAACAAAAAAGAAAAGATATTTTTTCATACGATGCGTCATTTGTCATTCAAATAATTGGATTTTCTGTACAAAGGGGAAATCCGTTTTCAAAGATAAAAGAATTTTTTCTGCATAATGGCAGGTTGCAAATACCGGAAAGGGATTTTTTCCGGTTTAAAACCGGTAGGCCATGCCTACTTTCAATCCGGGGGTGATCCGGTTATCCGGTATGCTTTGGTCATCTCCGTGGGGGCTTTCTTCCACGCTGTTCATAATCACTTTGAAATCGGTAAACGGAACAATGTTCAGCTGCCAGCGTTGGCTTGTACGGACAGAAAACTCAGTTCCCAAACGGAACGAAAGGCCCGGAGCCGACGGAACGGGGATGATTTTATCCACCGGGGGGTTACCGGCATAATAAAAAGTGCGGTGATACCGGATCATCTCATTGACTACCAGTCCGCCGAGCAGGCTGATCCCCACATTCCCGGGCCGGTTTATCCTCATCGATACCCAAAAAGGAATATCGAGATAAAGGATGCGGTGGCTTTGTTTGATCATTTGGCCATTAAAAGCATCCGGAACCGTTTGAAAATGATAGTTTTTGGTGGACAGGTCCAAACCGAAACCGATTTTTACGGAAGAAACCGTTTTGAAAAACATCAGGGAAAAACCGTAATTGAAATCGTTTACCGTTTCGCCGCCCATCACCGGATAGGAGTAAGCCAATCCTGCTTCCAAAGAGAAAGGATGTCTATTTTGTCCCGACAGGGTAAAAAAAGGAACCGACCACCATGCCATCAGCAGCCAAAAGTACTTCATTGTACGAAGGTACAAAAGATATTTTGATTTTCCCTATTTCCACAAGAATCCCCGTCTGCGTCGGTTTTCATAATAGGACCTTGCGGGAAGTGCTGCCAGACAAAACAGTATCCGGCCAAAGGAATATCACCACTATTTAAAACTCCATTTGGGTCCCTCTTTGGTATCTTTGATTTGAATGTTCATTTTGGCAAGTTCCTCGCGGATCATATCGGCCGTGGCATAATCTTTTCTGTTTTTGGCCTCCTGGCGGATTTCGAGTATCGTTTTCATCAGGTAATCAATGAGTTCGCTGTCATCCTTTTCCTTTTCATCTTTCAGCCCCAGCAAATCGAACAAAAAGGTGGCATAAAATTGTTTGACATGGGCAATGTCTTCTGCGGTCAGCGTTTCCTGGCCGTTTTCTACCAGGTGGAGCCCATGGGCCAGATCAAACAGGTGGGCAATCACCACCGGTGTGTTAAAGTCATCGTTCATGGCTTCGTAGCACTGTTTTTCAACCGCTTTGACATCCAACGAACTTTTCGGGGAAGGTTTCAACTCATCCAGCAGGTAATAAGCATCAAACAGCCTGCGCAGGCCTTTTTCGGCGGCTTTCAGTGCCTCGGTCGAAAAATCGAGTGTGCTGCGATAATGTGCCTGCAAAATAAAAAACCGTATGGTCATGGGCGTATAAGCACGGTCGAGGGCCGGATGGTTTCCGCTGAAAAACTCATTCAGAGTAATAAAATTATTCAGCGATTTCCCCATTTTTTGACCGTTGATGGTAATCATGTTGTTGTGCATCCAGTAATGTACCGGATCGTGTCCCGTAGCGGCATTGGCCTGGGCAATTTCCGACTCGTGGTGCGGAAACAGCAGGTCCATTCCCCCCCCGTGGATGTCAAACGTTTCGCCGAGGTATTTGGCCCCCATTGCCGAACACTCCAGGTGCCATCCCGGATACCCTTCGCTCCAGGGCGATGGCCAGTGCATGATGTGCGTGGGATCGGCTTTTTTCCACAGGGCAAAATCGAAGGGATTCTTTTTTTCTTCCTGGCCGGCCAGTTCCCGGGTATTTTGCATAAGTTCTTCGATCCGCCGCCCCGAAAGTTTACCGTAATGAAAATCTTTGTTGTACTTTTCCACATCAAAATAGAGCGAACCATCCGACTCGTAGGCATATCCGTTGGCCAAAATTTTCTTCACCAATTCGATCTGTTCAATGATATGTCCCGATGCCGTAGGCTCTATACTCGGTGGCAACGTGTTGAGTTGTTCCATATTTTTATGGTAGCGGTCGGTATAATATTTTACCACCTCCATGGGTTCCAGTTCTTCGAGCCGTGCCTTTTGCTGGATTTTATCTTCACCGGCATCGGCATCCGCCACAAGGTGCCCCACATCGGTTATGTTGCGTACATAGCGCACTTTGTAACCGAGATGTTTCAGGTAACGGAAAACAATGTCAAAAGTAATTCCCGGACGGGCATGTCCCAAATGGGCATCGCCATAAACCGTGGGACCGCATACATACATGCCCACATGCGGGGGATGAATGGGTTTGAAAACTTCCTTCTTACGGGTTAATGTGTTGTAAATTTTGAGTTTGTTTTCCATGACACTGTCTTTTGGGTTGCAAAATTACTAAAGCTGCGTAAACCGGCATCCTGTTTTGTAAAATCGGACTGGATATTTCTTTCAAGTGTAATTGTTTTCATACTTTTCCCCTGTAAAAAAACCATTTTGCCATAAAGATAAAGTGCAAAATCTTTTTTTACAGGGGTAACCGCTTCGCTTTCCCATAAAATTTTTTCATTCGTCTGTGTGTAATTTCGAATGAAAAAATTTCATGTACATTTGCA
>CAYYRE010000192.1:0-3880 GCA_964473895.1 uncultured Lentimicrobiaceae bacterium
TGATGATTTCCAGTTTAAACAACCGTGTTAAAATAATCGCTACCAAGCGGAAACTACCGGAGGTAAATCCTTTTGACAGCAAAAGGGTCTTTTTTACCAACGACAACGCTTCGGCCGTTCAGTCATCGGATGTGGTGATATTTTCCGTCCAGCCTGACCAGTTTAAACAAATTGCAAAAGAAGTAAAACCCTTTCTGGGCCAAAAAATATTGATATCGACCATTACCGGGTTGACCCTCGGCGCGTTGCAGGATACGCTGGGACCGGAAAGCCGTGTGGTACGTTCCATGCCCAACACCGCCATTGCCGTGAGTGAGTCGATGACCTGTTTGAGTTATCTCGGCGATGAAGAAAGCATCCAAACGGCGCAGACCATTTTTAACACGTTGGGAAGCACCCTGGTGATTGAGGATGACCTTATGCAAGCGGCTACCGTACTGGGAGCCAGTGGTATTGCCTTTTGGATGCGACTGATCCGGGCAACCACACAGGGTGGAATCCAGCTGGGCTTTGATGCCGATGAAGCCAAAGCCATTGCCGTACAAACATGCCTCGGGGCAGCCAGTATCCTGGCCGGTAACAGTCATGCCCATCCCGAAAGTGAAATCGACAAAGTAACCACCCCCAAAGGGTGTACCATTCGCGGACTCAACGAAATGGAATTTCGCGGACTCAGTTCTGCACTGATACGCGGGCTCACCGCCTCGTACGAAATGATTTCACACATCAAGGAAACGGTTGAATAACGCACTAAGAGAAACAAAGAACGGATAATTGGAAGTTAAATCATTGGTTTAATTATCATAAATTAATTTCCTGTGAATAAAGTATCTATCTTCAAAAAAACAATGGCAATTCGATGAAATTATTTGATGTATATCCCCGGTTTGATGTGGAGCTTGTAAAAGCCGAAGGGGTTTATCTTTACGATAAAAAAAACAGAAAGTACCTGGACCTTTACGGCGGTCACGGTGTTATTTCCATAGGGCATTCCCATTTGGCTTATACCGCCATGTTAAAACAACAGATGGAAAAGATGATTTTTTATTCCAATTCGGCACAACTACCGGTTCAGGAACGGTTTGCTGAAAAGCTGACTACTTTTTCAGGATATCCTGACTATTCCGTATTTCTTTGTAACTCGGGGGCCGAAGCCGTTGAAAATGCCTTGAAAGTCGCTTCATTCCATACCGGTAAAAAAAGGGTGATTGCTTTCCGGGGGAGTTTTCACGGGCGAACTGCCGCGGCCCTGGCCGTTACAGATAATCCCGCTTTACAGGCCCCCCTGAACACAACGCATTTTCCGGTGGATTTTTTGCCGTTGAATAATTTTTCTTTGTTGGACGAAGCGGTCCGCCAACAGGATGTAAGTGCCATTATTGTAGAAGGCATACAAGGGGTAGGAGGTTTGGATGCCCCGAGCGAAAAATTTTTACAGCATTTGGCATCGGTCAGCCACCAAAAAGGCATAGTCCTGATTTTGGATGAAATTCAAAGCGGGTATGGACGTACAGGACAATTTTTTGCCCACCAGCATGCCGGCATCCGTCCGGATATTATCACTATGGCCAAAGGAATGGGCAACGGGTTTCCGGTAGCCGGGTTACTGATTCATCCCCGTTTTGAAGCGCGGCAGGGTATGTTGGGTACCACCTTCGGCGGTAATCCGCTGGCCTGTGCCGCCGGACTGGCGGTTTTGCAAGTTATGCAACAAGAGCGCCTTATGGAAAATGTGGGGGAGGTAAACCGTTATTTGGTTCCGGCACTGGAATCCATCACTTCCGTGAAAAGGGTTAAAGGAAAAGGGCTGATGCTCGGGGTGGAATTCGACTTTCCCATAAAAACAATCCGTGAAAAACTCCTTTACGAATACCACATCTTCACCGGCTCCTCTTCCAATCCCAACTTGTTGCGTATTTTACCGCCGCTCAGCATAAAAAAAGAACAAATCGGAATATTTCCGGCCGCTTTACAAAAGGTGCTTATTGACAAAAAATAAAAAAATTGTTATTCCATGAATAAAGATCGGTTAACCATAGTAAAAACAGGGGGAAAGCTGCTGGATGATGACCGGCGGCTGGATAAATTCCTGGCATCGTTTGCTGCTTTAAAAGGGAACAAAATACTGGTGCACGGAGGAGGTTCCCTCGCCACCCGCCTGAGTTTCAAGTTGGGGATTGAACCGCAAATGGCGGATGGGCGCAGGATTACAACGGCAGAAGACTTGCAACTGGTGACCATGGTGTATGCCGGATGGCTTAACAAAACAGTGGTAGCCCGGTTGCAACAAAAAGGATGTCAGGCGCTGGGACTTTCGGGAGCCGATGGCAACAGTATCCGCTCGCACAAACGGCCGGTCACAACCATTGACTACGGTTTTGTGGGCGATATTGAAAAAGTAAACGCCCCTTTGATCCAAATGCTTTTGCAACAGGGGATAACACCTGTTTTCAACGCCATAACACACGATGGAAAAGGTACCCTGCTCAATACCAACGCCGATACGGTGGCGGCATCGCTCGCCATGGGCATGAGCACACTTTACACCGTCCGCCTGATGTATTGCTTTGAGAAAAAAGGGGTTCTTAAAAACGTAGAGCAGGAAAACTCGGTCATTCCCGTATTGGATACCGCCCTTTACCGGGAAGGCGTAGCAAAAGGGATGTTCCATGATGGGATGCTGCCCAAACTGCACACCGGATTCAATGCCCTGAAAAACAATGTTGCCGAGGTGTGGATTGGCGATGAAACCATCCTTGAAGAAAATGCTACCGGTTTTACCCGTTTAAAACAATAAAATGATGGAAACAAAGACTTTATACAAAGAGGCTGTAGCCCTCTTAAAGCAATTGATAGCAACACCCTCCTTTTCAGGTGAAGAACAGGAAGTGAACCTGTTGGTACAAGAGTATTTAAAAAAACATGGCATCGACTTTTCCACAAAGGGGAACAATGTGGTGGCCCGTAACCGCTTTTTCGATCCGGCAAAACCCACCATCCTTTTAAATTCGCACCTTGACACGGTAAAACCCAACAAAGGATATACCCGTCCGCCTTTCCATCCAACGGTAGAAGAGGAGAAACTTTACGGATTGGGCAGCAACGATGCAGGAGGTCCGTTGGTTTCGCTGCTGAGCGTTTTTGTCTGGTTTTATCCCCGTAAAGATTTAAAATACAATTTCATTATGGCGGCAACGGCAGAAGAAGAAAGTTCGGGCCCCAACGGGTTAAACAGTTTGGTGGATGAACTGCCGCCCATTGATTTTGCCGTGGTGGGCGAACCGACAGGCATGCAGATGGCCATTGCCGAAAAAGGATTGCTGGTCATTGATGCCTATGCCCCGGGAAAAGCGGGTCATGCTGCCCACGACAACACCGACAATGCCATATACAATGCCCTTGACGATATCGAAAAACTCAGAACGATGACGTTTGACAAAGTTTCGCCCATGCTGGGAAAAGTAAAGGTTACCGTAACCCAAATCGAGGCAGGGGAACAGCACAATGTGGTTCCGGCCACCTGTCATTTTGTTATTGACGTACGGGTCAATGAAAAATACACCAACCGTGAAATATTTGAAATTTTAGACAACCAAACCCGTAGCAAACTGGTGCCCAGATCCTTTAACCTGAGCTCTTCATCGATAAACCCCGCACATCCTTTTGTTCAGGCGGGCGTTTCCCTCGGACGTAAAACCTATGGATCGCCCACACTCTCCGACCAGTCGGTTTTGTCATGTCCTTCACTGAAAATGGGCCCTGGCGACTCGTACAGGTCACACCGGGCCGATGAATTCATCGGTTTGAATGAAATCCGTGAAGGAATCGACCTGTTTATTCATATTTTTGAAAAAATTCTTTAAAACAGATACCATGAAAC
>CAYYRE010000193.1:0-3844 GCA_964473895.1 uncultured Lentimicrobiaceae bacterium
AAAGGCGATGACCCCAACCGTTTTGTCCTGCACATCAACGGGGTAACGGCTGTACCTTCGCTGCATCAAGCCAATGACATGCAAATCTTTTCTTCGGGCAACACCGTCTACCTGCATGCCACCGGACAAAAAACCCTGCAAGGCAAGGTGGCCGTACTGAACATGCTGGGGCAAAAGGTGTACGAAGGGATGCTCAACGGTGGCAGCCGGCAACAAATCCGCCTCAGCGGCCGTCAGCCCGGCATCTATTTTGTCCGTGTGGAAGAAGAAGGCAGTGTGGTTACACAAAAAGTTTTCTTAAAATAGGGAGGGCTTCGTTATGAACAATATGCGTAAAATACTGTTTCCGGTGTTGTTGCTTTTATCGTTGCTGACTGTTCAAAACAGTTTTGCCGACAGCACCAATCCGCCCGATCCGCCCGGAAGTCACGGGGCAACGGATGACCAGGCCGGGGGTGGCGCACCCATCGGCGGCGGGTTGTTTATCCTGCTCGGACTGGGTGCCGCTTATGGGGGCAAAAAGCTCTACGACCACAACAAAAAAACAGAAGAAGTTCAATAATTTCACCCCCCCTTTCAGGTCTTTATCGACCTGAAAGGGGGAATCAAACCGAATTTAAACAGAAAAACAATGAAGAGATTTATTTTTAACATTTTGATGGTTTTAACACTTACTTTATGGACCGGCCAGACTTTTGGCCAAACAGCCACAGTACCGCCGCCGCCGGGGTCACATGGTGAATCTGCCGACCAGGCTGCCGGCGGCGGCGCACCCATCGGCGGCGGTTTGTTTATTCTGCTCGGGCTGGGCGCTGCTTACGGCGGTAAGAAAATTTACGATGTCCGTAAAGAAACGCTGGAAGAGTAAGTATTGCCGTTTGCAGGGCAAATCCTTTGGTAGCGGCAGCTGTTTTGTTTCGAAAGCTTTGTTTAAGGGATGATCTGCTGTTCTTGAAAAACCAGGGGAAAAAGATTCTGGTGTAATCCGAATAAAAAAAACGCCACCTTTTGGGGTGGCGTTTTCAATTTATTCACTAAAAACAAGCTTTAACCTAAAGCTAGACGTTTGAAATCGGTGACGGTAAGGTCTTTGTCAAAGCCCTGCAAGTACTGCTGCACCGATTTTTTGGAATCTTTAATGAAGGCCTGGTTGAGCAGGGTATTTTCTTTAAAGAATTTATTCAGTTTTCCCATGGCGATTTTTTCGATCATGGCTTCCGGTTTTCCGTCCTGGCGGGCCTGTTCTTTGCCAATTTCCAGTTCGCGGTTGATCACTTCTTCCGGAACACGGTCTTTGTCCACGGCTACGGGGGCCATGGCGGCAATTTGCATCACCACATCATGTCCGGCTTCTGCAAATTGTTCACCGGCTTTGTTCAAAGCGGCAATAGCAGCAATCCGGTTCCCGGGGTGTATATAAGCGTAAGTGCTTTCACCGTTTACCGTTTCGTAATGTCCCAGCTGGATTTTCTCACCAATGACACCGGTTTTTTCCACAATGGCTTCTTCCACGGTAATGTCTCCCAGTTTCAGTGATTTTAAAGCATCTGCATCTTTCGCTTTGTTGGCAACCGCCAGATCAATGACCGATTGTACGAAATTAATAAAGTCTTGGTTTTTAGCCACAAAATCGGTTTCGCAGTTGATCATAACTGCGGCGGCAAAAGTTTTATCATCACTCACTTTAGCCAGGACAACCCCTTCGCTCGCTTCGCGGTCGGCACGTTTGGCCGCCACTTTCTGGCCTTTTTTACGCAGGATGTCGATGGCTTTTTCCAGGTCGCCGTCACTTTCCACCAGGGCTTTTTTGCAATCCATCATGCCGGCGCCGGTAATTTTCCTCAGTTCATTTACTTGTTGGGCAGTAATTTTCATTTTATATCTTCTTTTTGTCGTTTAAATACGATTATTTTTTGATCTTTTTCACTACTTTGGCTTTTTTTCCTTCTTTTTCGGCAGCCATGTCGGCTTCTTCTTCGGCCAGCTTCAGTGCTTCCGATTTGGCTTTCAGGTCGGCTTCTTTGGCAGCTGCAAGGGCATCCTCTTTGGCTTTTTTCTCAGCGGCGCTTTTTTCGCGGGCCATTTTGCGTTCGGCAAGTCCTTCGGCTACGGCAGCAGTAACCACTTTCAGAATCAGTGCGATACTTTTGGAGGCATCGTCGTTGGCAGGAATGGGGAAATCGATCAAATTCGGGTCGGTATTGGTATCCACCATGGCAAAAATGGGGATGTTCAGTTTGCGGGCTTCGGCCACGGCAATTTTCTCTTTGTTGATATCCACCACGAAAAGAGCAGCGGGGATACGGGCCATGTCAGCGATGCTGCCAAGGTTCTTTTCCAGTTTTGCCCGTTCACGGGTCACCTGCAGCCGTTCGCGTTTCGAAAGGTTTTTCCATGAGTTGGTGGTCATCATCTTGTCGATGGAGGCCATTTTCCGGACGGCTTTGCGGATGGTGGCAAAGTTGGTGAGCATACCACCGGGCCAGCGCTCGGTTACGTACGGCATATTAACGCTTTTCGCCATTTCGGCCACAATTTCTTTGGCTTGTTTTTTTGTGGCAACAAAAAGGATCCGGCGGCCGGATTTCGCAATTTGTTTCATGGCTTTGGCGGCTTCTTCTAATTTCGCCTGTGTTTTGTAAAGATCGATAATGTGGATCCCGTTGCGCTCCATAAAAATATAAGGAGCCATGTTGGGATTCCATTTGCGTTTCAGGTGGCCAAAGTGCACACCGGCCTCCAGCAATTCGTCAAAGGTTACTTGTACCATTTTTTGTTGTTTAATTTGTTTACATTCACTAAAATCAATTGCCGAATAGCCTGTTTACACAGAGTTTCGGCAATTTGGATACTAAACTCGTTCCAATATCTTTGAAAAAACTAACGTTTGGAGAACTGGAATTTTTTACGAGCTTTGGGTTGTCCCGGTTTTTTACGTTCCACCATGCGGGGATCCCTTCTCAGAAGGCCGTTTTCTTTCAGAACCGGACGATATTCTTCGTTGATTTTGAGCAGCGCCCTGGAAATGGCCAAACGCAACGCTTCGGCCTGGCCGTTAAAACCACCGCCTTTCAGGTTGACTTTGATATCGTATTTTCCCTGGTTTTCCGTAAGGAGCAAAGGCTGTTCCACAACATAATGCAAAGTGGCTGTCGGGAAGTATTCTTTAAAATCACGCCCGTTGATGGTGATCTTTCCGTCTCCGTCTTTTACATAGATCCGTGCAATAGCAGTTTTTCTTCTACCGAGTGCATTTAAAACTTCCATGCTGTTATCTGATTGAATTTAAATTAATTTTCTTTGGTTTCTGTGCTTCGTGGGTATGTTCCGAACCGGCAAAAACATGCAGGTTCCGAAACAATTGGCTTCCCAGTTTGTTTTTGGGTAACATGCCTTTAATGGCTTTCTCTACCATGGCGGTCGGCTTCTTGGCCATCATCTCTTTGGCAGGAGTCACCCGTTGTCCGCCCGGATAACCCGTGTGGCGAATGTACTCTTTTTGTTCCCACTTCTTTCCGGTCAGGCGGATTTTGTCTGCATTGATGATGATGACATAATCACCCGTATCGGCATGGGGGGTAAAATTGGTTTTGTATTTGCCCCTCAGGAAATTGGCGGCTACCGATGCCAGCCGGCCCAATACCTGGTTTTCCGCGTCAATCAAGATCCACTCTTTGTTGGCGGTTGCTTTGTTAGCACTGATTGTCTTATAACTTAATGTATCCATCTATCTGTTTGTTTCTTAAGCCTTTTTACTCGTTCGTCCGAAAATCGGGGTGCAAAAATAGAAACTATTTTCCAATTGGCCAAAGTTTTAAACATTTTATTGTTGATTTTTTCTTTC
>CAYYRE010000194.1:0-3785 GCA_964473895.1 uncultured Lentimicrobiaceae bacterium
CGGCGCCAGATTTTAAGCTTTTCGGCCTGCCGGATCAAATCGTCGCGGAAATCGGGATGGGCGATGCTGATGAGGTCTTCGGCACGCTGCCACGTGGGCTTGGGTTTGAGTTTGACGGCGCCGTATTCGGTAACAATATAATCAACCAGTTGGCGCGGAATGGTAACGATGCTGTGGGGTGCCAGGGCGGCCATGATGCGCGACTCGCGCCGGCCCTCGCTGTTGGTGAAGGTCGAATTAAGGCAAATGAAACTTTTGCCGTTTTCGGCCCACTGGCTACCGAGGACAAAGTCGAACATGCCGCCGTTGCCGGAAACCTGGTACATGCCGAGGCTTTCGCCGTTGACCTGGGCGTAAAGATCGACCTGCAGGGCGTTGTTGATGGAAACGAAATTGTCGAGACGGGCGATGACACGCGGGTCGTTGGTATAGTTGGCCGGATAGGAAGCCAGAGCGGCATTTTGGTGGATAAAGTCGTAGAGCCGCCGGCTGCCGAGGGCAAAAGTGTAAGGCACTTTGTGGCGATCGATGGCCTTTTTGGCTCCGTTCATAACACCCGATTCGATCATGTCGATGTAGGCATCCGAAAACATTTCGGTGTGTCCGCCAAGGTTTTTCAGTCCCGACCGGGCAATGAGTTTCCCCACGGCATTGGGAATGCCGCCGATACCAAGCTGTATCACCGATTCATCCTGAATAAAAGGCAAAATATTTTCGGCGATTTTTATGTCGGCTTCGGTAGGTTCGGCAGGGGGCATGGCAGCGAGTATCTGTTCTTTGGGGGCCTCCACAACGGCGGTAACTTGCGAAATATGGACCGACTCTTCGTTTCCGCCGAAAGCCACCGGCATGTTGGGATTCACTTCCACGATAACCGCTTCGGACATTTCGATTTTGGCCATGGTTTCGGAGTTTTGCAACCCGAAGTTGAAATACCCGTTTTTGTCCATGGGTGCCGTTTGCAGGATGGTAACCTGCCGGCGGGGACGGGCCAGTCCTTCGCGATAATAGCGGGGTGCCAGGTGATAAACGATGGGGGAATAAAATCCCAGCCCGTACTGCTTTTGCATCACCCGGTTGATTTTACTGAAATGCCAATCCATGTAGGTAAAGGCCTGTGGGAATTTCACCGTTTCGGGAACGGGGGGTACGGTGGTCACCGCATAGATGAGTACATCCTGCAGTTCATCATGCCGTGCTGCGAGGGCTTTGTCGCACAACACGGGTTTGCCGTTAAAGGCGCCGTATTCCACGCGGTCGCCGGAACGGACCAGCTTGACAGCCTGTTCGGCAGAAGTTCGTTTTTGTTGATATTCTTTCTGTACGTCCATTGTTTTATGATTTAAAATAAAATATTACGCATGCGTAATATTCGCAAATTTAAAAAAAGACAGGAAAACAGACAGCCTGATTTTTAATTTTTTAATAAACATCCCAGTATTCAAAAGCATAGTGGTATTTTTGTACTATAAAACAAATAAAGTTTATTTTAATGTAACTTATTGAAAAAACCGGTGATAGGATGGAAAAGCCAAAGGGCACGGGGTACATTTTAACTTAAATTAATATGTATTTAAGTGCTTATTTAAAATAATTCTTAATTTTGCCACAAAGAAATTTAATCATTCAAAAAACAAAAATCATGTCAGTATTAGTTGGTAAAAAAGCCCCTTTGTTTGAAGCCACAGCAGTGGTCAACGGGGGCGAATTTGTAGAAAAATTTTCGCTGGAACAGTATATCGGAAAGAAACATGTGGTTTTCTTCTTCTATCCTTTGGATTTCACCTTTGTCTGTCCCACCGAAATTCTTGCTTTCCAGGAAAAACTGGAAGAATTTGAAAAACGGAACGTGGCTGTGGTCGGCTGTTCCATCGACTCGGCTTATTCGCACTGGGCATGGTTAAACACCGATAAAAACGACGGCGGTATCAAAGGCGTTAAATTTCCGTTGGTATCCGACCTGTCGAAAACAATTTCGGAAAACTATGATGTGTTGGCCGGCGAGTACGATTACAACGATGAAGGCGAAATGGTGTTTCACGGCGAGGCGGTTGCTTATCGCGGATTGTTTCTGATCGACAAACAAGGCATTGTACGCCATCAGGTGGTGAACGACCTGCCGCTGGGCCGCAGCATTGATGAAGCGCTGCGCATGGTGGACGCCCTGCAGTTTTTTGAAGAACACGGCGAAGTTTGTCCGGCCAACTGGAAACCCGGCGACGAAGCCATGGAAGCCACCCATGAAGGAGTTGCCCAATATTTGAGCCACCATTAAGATCCCATCAACCTTATTTTACAGGTTTTTATTATCCAAAGGTTGCCCTCCTCTTTCCGGAAGGCAACCTTTTTTCTTTTGCCTTTAACCGCTTTACAGCGAGGTTCAGGTTTCGGACAAATAATACGCAGCCGACAAGACCTCCCCCAAAAACCGGCGTAAACCTTTCAGGCCAGGGCAGGCTGGTGCGATGGAGGCCTGAAAGATTGGGAAAACAGGAGTTACACCATTGTATTTTCCTGTCAGGTAATATCATCCGGGGTTGCTCCGCCTTTCAGGTCTGGTTCGACCTGAAAGGAGATCGCAACAAATCCCGATCCGTTGCAGGGGTGGATATTTGAAACGATGGTGGGCAGACTTAGACAAGAAAACCTCTGTTTTTTTAAAAAGAAATGTTAGAATCTGATATTAAAACCAACAACCTTTTTTCGTCAGCCTTCTGACAAAGACACCCGAAACGGTCGGAGAAAAAAGCCAGAACATCTGTCGTTAAAGAAACAGGATTTAATCTGTATTCATCCAGCCATGCTTTTTCATTCGTTTGTAAAATATTCGCAAAAACCCTGTAACTGCAATAAACATGACACTGATAATAAAACGATAAGGCCAAAATGGATTATTAGAAGAAGGAACCGTTAGGGCTTCGATTAATATATACAGCGAAAAAAACCAGAAAAACACCACCAAAATCCATAATAAAATTCTGAAAGTTTTCATTACTATATTAAGTATTTAGTTGTTACTATAATGAGTAATTACCTATACAGCAAAAATAATTTAAAAACACATATGACCATAACAATCAGCCGCAAATGCAATTCCGGTTTCAGGAATAAAACCAGTTGTAACAGCAGCCAAGACAGAGGCCCAACCATGATTAGTATAAACATCTTGCAGACATGCTGCAACTTTATCTCCGCAATCCATTGACATTGACGATTTTTGATGGGTAAACAGAACAATATGTTGTGATAAATTTATTATCATCGAAGGAGGTATTTATACTCCCATGGAATATTTTTCTCCTTTTATTGAATTTTCATTCAATACACTAAAACTTGGCTTTGGTTGTTATCAGCAGGGGGGTTGAGGCTCTGTTGATTTTCAAATGCAAAGTGAAAGAAAAAAAACGAAAAAACAAAATACCATGGGAAATTTAACATATGAAACACTCATGACGGCGAACCGGCACATCCGCTTGACCAGCGAAGACGGGCAGGCAGAAAAATGATTATAACCCACCCCCTGCCCCTCTAAGGAGGGGAATTTGTTAATACGTTAAACAGCAACACAATATAAAATTATAAACACATAAATATCCGTCATGTGACCGTATGCTTTTTACTGCGTCCCGGTGAGCGAAACCATTTTTTAACGAAAAGGCAGCGGAAATACGGAAAACCCGGCGTAAACCTTTCAGGCCGAAGCAGGCTGGTGCGATGGAGGCCTGAAAGGTTGGGAAAACAGGAGTTACACCATTGTATTTTCCTGTCAGGTAATATCATCCGGG
>CAYYRE010000195.1:0-3702 GCA_964473895.1 uncultured Lentimicrobiaceae bacterium
AAAAAAAAGCTGCCCGAAAGCAGCTTTTTTTATAAAAATTAAAAACCTTTAATCGATTTCCCAGGTATTGCCGCTGTTGAGCAGATCATCAACGTTTTTATAGGGGGAAACCTCTTTTTCGTGTTCCACGGCATGCCAAACGGCATCTTCCAATGTTTCGCTCTTCACGGCACGAATCACGCCGAGGGCGGCAGGAAATTCCGGCGGCGCCATACTGGCCAGCATCATGTGGATACCTGCATCTTCGGTGGTCGGGTCATGCACCAGAATGTCCTTTTCGGTAATCCCGTTTTCACCGATTTTCACCACTTTCAAACGGGTCCCGTCAAGAACAATCCCTTTTTCTTTGTTTTTACCGAAGAGCATGGGCTGTCCGGCTTCAAGAATCAGCTGGTTGTCATCTTTGGTGTCGCGGCCGGTAATCAACGCATGGATTTTATTGTTGAAAATCACACAGTTCTGTAAAATTTCCACAATGGAAGCCCCATGATGTAAAGCCGCTTCAATAAAGACCTTTTGCATCAGCTTGGGATTGGTATCCACCACACGGGCAAAAAACTTGCCCCGGGCGCCGATAACCAGTTCGCCGGGATTGAAAGGCGTTTCAAAAGTACCTTGCGGCGATGTTTTGGTCTTTTGCCCTTTGGGTGTTGTGGGCGAATACTGCCCTTTGGTCAGGCCGTAAATCTTGTTATTGAACATCAAATAATTGATGTCCGGGTTACGCCGGGCAATGTGGATAAAATGGTTACCGCCAATGGCCATAGAGTCACCATCGCCGCTGATCATCCACACACTCAGTTTGGGGTTGGTCAGTTTAATCCCCATGGCAAGCGCGGCGGCACGGCCGTGGATTCCGTGAATTCCGTAGGTATTCATGTAATAAGGAAACCGTGAAGAGCATCCGATACCGGAAACCACCACAAAATCTTCCTTTTTATAACCCATTTTTTCTCCTATCACGGGAAAAACATTTTCCACCGACCGCAAAATGGCGTGGTCACCGCAACCCGGGCACCATTTCACCATTTGGTCGCTCTCAAAATCCTGTTTTGTCAGGTGTATTTCCTTAGGTTCTATTTTTTGTTCCATGATATTATTCGTTTAAGAGGGCTTCAAATTTTGTTTTCAGTTCCGACACCATAAAGGGCAAGCCCTGTACTTTATTAAACTGTTCATATTTAAATTCAGGATGTTTCATGCGCAGATATCCGGCAAACTGTCCCATGTTGTTTTCGCAAACAACAATTTTTTTGAACCCTGAAAATACTTCATGTACGTTTTTGGGCAACGGCATAATGTGTTTAAACTGCACCATACTCACCGGTTTACCCTCTTCTCTCATTTCTTCAACAGCCGTCAGAAGCACTCCGTAAGTACTTCCCCAGCCAACCACCAGCAGTTCGCCTTCGGCATCGCCATCGATTTTCAACTCGGGAATCACATCGGCCACACGGTCTACCTTGGCCTGACGTAAATCAGTCATTTTTTGATGGTTCAACGGATCGTGCGAAACATTCCCCGTAATATCTTCTTTCTCCAAACCACCGAGACGGTGACGCAGACCGGGGGTTCCGGCAATGGCCCATTGGCGTGCCAGTGTTTTGGGATCCCGTTTGTACGGTTTATAATCAATGTCATTGGGTTCGGCAATGGGCGGGTTGATTTCGGGAAGGTCGGCCACTTTGGGAATCTTGAATACTTCCGAACCGTTACCAATGGAACCATCGGTCAGCAGAATCACAGGCGTCATATGTTCCATAGCCAGCTTAGCCGCTTCGTAAGCCGAGTAAAAAGCATCGGCAGCACCGGTAGCCGCCATAACGATACAAGGGGCTTCACCGTTACGGCCAAACAAGGCCTGCAACAGGTCGGATTGTTCCGATTTGGTCGGTAATCCGGTGGAGGGACCACCCCGCTGAACATCCACAATCACCATGGGCAGTTCGGTCATCACCGCCAGGCCAATGGCTTCGCTTTTGAGCGACAATCCGGGACCGGAAGTACTGGTTACCGCCATGGCACCGGCAAAACTGGCCCCAATGGTTGACACCACACCGGCAATTTCGTCTTCGGCCTGTTGGGTAATACAGGTAAACTGTTTGTGTTTCGACAGCTCTTGTAAGATATCGGTGGCCGGCGTAATGGGATAGGAACCGAGATAAAGGTTGCGTCCCGAGCGTTCGGAAGCAGCCAAAAGACCCCAAGCCGTGGCAAGGTTCCCCGTCACATTACGGTAACGCCCTTTGTTGAGGCTGGCCTTTTCAATCCGGAACGTATTTTTGAAAACTTCCAGCGTTTCGGCATAATTGTATCCGGCTTCCAATACCCTTTTGTTGGCTTCGACCACCAACGGATTTTTCTTAAATTTATTTTCAAAAAAGGTGAAAGTCTTGGTATAATCGCGGTTAAACAGATAATAAATGATCCCCAAAGCAAACATGTTTTTCGATTTGAGCACCGATTTGTTATCCAGGTCAAGGTCTTTCACCGCCTCTTTGGTCAGGGTATTCAACGGTGCCTGCACCACGAGATGCCCGGTAAGCGTATTGTCTTCCAACGGATTGCTTTCCCATCCGGCTTTGGCCAGATTTTTTTCGGTAAACTCTTCGCTGTTGACAATGATAATGGCATCCTTTTTCACCCATCGCAAATTGGCTTTCAGTGAAGCGGGATTCATGGCCACCAAAACATCGGCCAGGTCGCCCGTGGTATGAATGTTTTTGTGCCCGAAGTGAATTTGGAATCCGGAAACACCGGAAACGGTCCCCTGGGGCGCCCTGATCTCCGACGGATAATCCGGAAATGTGGCAAAATCGTTACCTGCAAAGGCTGTTGAATCGGAGAAAAGAGTGCCCGTAAGCTGCATGCCATCGCCCGAGTCGCCGGCAAACCTTACGACCGCTTCTTCAATCTCAACAATTTTATCTTTTTTCGCTGTCATAAAATTACTTTTTATTGATTAGGGCAAAAATAAATCAATTCTTTACCCACACACTATGTAATCTGTTTTTTTTTCAATCGTTTGTGTTTTTATATTCATTTTGAATGAATTTACCAAACAGCTTTCTTTCAAGCTATTACAAGGATATACTGTGAGAAAAAAACAACCCGGCAACATAAATTATAAACAATCTAAATTCTAAAATAGGCCGGCGGCGATTAATTTAGATTTACTAAAAATTGATTTTTCTTTACCAAAACATTCCTTTGTGTTGTCTTTCGTTCTATATTTGCCCCGATAATCTTTAAAACAATAGAATTATGGCATACAAAATTGATCCTGATTTGTGTACTGCTTGCGGTACCTGCATTGATGAATGCCCTGTTGAGGCTATTTCCGAAGGGGACGTTTATGTAATTGATCCCGATTTGTGCACCGATTGCGGTGCCTGCGCCGATGTTTGTCCCGTTGAGGCCATTCATCCCGAATAATATTTGAAAATTATTATCGTATCAAACCCTGCCTCCTGCCGAGACAGGGTTTTTTTATGCCCCGGTTTATCCCGCATCGTCCGGAAAAACGCCATCTGCTTTTTGGCATTCATCATTTTTTGGGCGCCCGGGCGTAGCCTCCGTTATAGTTGCGGTGACAAAAACGGTACTCCGCAACGGCTTTCCGTGGGCTTCCTACGGTCGCCACGGCCCGCCTGCTCCTTATCCGTTTTCGCCACCGCAAGCTGCCACTGCGGCTACTGGCGC
>CAYYRE010000196.1:0-3619 GCA_964473895.1 uncultured Lentimicrobiaceae bacterium
AAACCCGAAAACGCCCTGCACAGCCAGGCACTCCTTCACCTCAAACACAACTACTGCGACCGCAAACAGTGCCTTTCCTGTGGGATCGGCCACCAGCTTTTGAAGTCCGTTTAAATGGGATGGTTCAATCCTTTATTTGCAAAACCTGCCATTTTATTTTATGCTTGAAATCATTACCTTTGCGACGCAAAATTTGAGACAATGAAAAAAACAGCTTTAAACGCCATGCATCGCCAAATGGGAGCGAAAATGGTGGAATTTGCCGGATGGGACATGCCGGTGCAATTTGAGGGAATTAACGCCGAACATGTTACCGTACGGACCAAACTCGGGGTTTTTGACGTCTCCCACATGGGGGAATTTTGGGTGGAAGGACCAAAAGCTTTCGACCTCGTACAAAAAGCCACTACCAATGATGTGGCGGCCCTTGTGGATGGTAAGGTACAATACAGCTGCCTTCCCAACGGCAAAGGCGGCATTGTGGACGACCTGCTGGTGTACCGCTTCCATCCTGAAAAATACCTGCTTGTGGTCAATGCAGCCAACATTGATAAAGACTGGAAACATTTGAACGAAGTGAATGAGGCCATAGGAGCCCAACTGACCAACGTTTCGGACGAAGTTTCACAACTGGCCATACAAGGACCGTTGGCTTTAAAAGCCATGCAGCAACTGACAAAGGAAAACGTAACCGAGATGCCCTATTACACTTTTAAAGTGCTTGAATTTGCCGGTGTTCCGGACATTATTTTTTCCACCACGGGATATACCGGATCGGGGGGATGCGAAATTTACATGCCCAACGACAAAGCGGAAGAAATCTACAAAAAAGTCCTCGAAGCCGGTGAACCTTTCGGCATCAAGCCCATTGGCCTCGGTGCCCGCGACACCTTACGCCTCGAAGCCGGTTTTTGCCTCTACGGCAATGATATCGATGACACCACCTCCCCCATTGCCGCCGGTTTGGGTTGGATTACCAAATTTACCGGAGGCAATGACTTTATTGACAGACCCTTGTTCGAAAGCCAAAAAGCCAATGGGGTCCCGCAGCGACTCAAAGGCTTTGTTATGGTGGATAAAGGAGTGCCCCGGCATGGCTACGAGGTGGCAGACGCCGATGGGAAAGTCATTGGTAAAGTTACCTCCGGCACCATGTCGCCCATGCTGCACAAAGGCATTGGCATGGCGTACCTCGACAAACCTTACTGGAAAGAAGGTTCCGAAATCTATATTAAAGTACGTAACAAACTTTTAAAAGCCGTGGTCACCAGACCACCGTTTTATAAAGGATAATGGCCGAGCAAAAAACCATAGAAGTCATCTTGGCTCCGGGGTTGTTTACCAGTATCTCAACCCCTAAACCGTATGTGGTGGTGGTGGTGGATGTATTTCGCGCCACCACTTCCATCTGCGGAGCACTCGATTACGGTGTCAAAGCCATTATTCCGGTGAAACGGATACGGCATGCCCGGTTTTTGGCAAGGCTGGGTTATATCGTGGCTGCCGAAAGAGGCGGTAAGAAAGTAAAATTTGCCCATCTCGACAATTCGGCCACCTCTTTTTTTCACAAAGTTTTTAAAGGAAAAGAAATAGTTTATTCCACCACCAACGGCACCAAAGCCATTAAAATGGCGTCGGGGGCTTCCGAAATCGCCATTGGCAGTTTTGTAAACCTCGATGCGCTTGCCGAATGGCTGCATCACAAAGACAAAAACGTGGTTATCCTGTGTGCCGGATGGAAAAACCGTGTCAACATGGAAGACAGCCTGTTTGCCGGTGCATTGTCATCCCTTCTGATCGAAAAATACGGATATACCACCGATTGTGATGCGGCAAAAATGTCCATGGACCAGTGGAAAATGGCCAAAGATGATCTTATGGGCTATATCGATCGCTCGGCCCATCGCAACCGCTTACGCAGCCTCATTAACGACCGGCTGTTGAAGTACACGTTCACATTAAATTCCAGTAAAGTGGTGCCTGTACTGAAACGGTACAAAATTGTAGCGGCAAAAGACGAACCCAATTAATATTTGTAGCGGTTTTTCCATTTGTTTTTGAGAAACTTTCGCATCTCCCGTTCACGGGGGTTGTCTCCGGGTTCGAAGAGTACCGTTCCCGCGATTTCATCTGGAAGATATTCCTGCTCCACAAAATTTTCGGAATAATCGTGTGCATACCGGTAATCTTTGCCGTATCCCATATCTTTCATCAGCCCGGTAGGCGCATTACGCAAATGCAAAGGCACCGGAAGATTGCCTGATTTTCGAACAAGACCTTGTGCCCGGTTGATGGCCTGATAAGCCTTATTGCTTTTGGGAGAAGAGGCCAGATAAATGGCTGTTTGCGAAAGAATGATGCGGCTTTCGGGCCACCCGATCTTACTCACTGCGTCAAAGCAAGTGTTGGCCAGCAACAACGCATTGGGGTTCGCATTACCAATATCTTCCGAAGCAAGAATCAACATCCGGCGGGCAATGAATTTGGGGTCTTCCCCGGCTTCCACCATGCGAGCAAGCCAATATACCGCCGCATTGGGGTCGCTGCCACGCAACGATTTGATAAATGCCGAAACAATGTCGTAATGCATCTCGCCTTGCTTATCGTAAAGCAACAGGTTGTTCTGGATCGTCCGGCTTATGCGTGCATCATCAACAACCAGCCGGTTGCCCGATCTTTTCTCCTGCTCCACATATAACTCAAGGGCATTGTATAATTTGCGGGCATCACCGCCCGAGATTTGAAAAAGGGCATCCGTTTCTTCCACTTCAATGGAAATACCATTTTGTTCCGAAAGCACTTTCACCGCTTTTTCCGTCAGTATTTCCAGGTGCTTTTTCTCCAAAGGTTTCAACACATAGATCTGGCATCTGGATAACAAAGGGGCAATGACTTCAAACGAAGGATTTTCGGTGGTAGCCCCAATCAAGCGTACAACTCCTTTTTCGACAGCACTCAGCAGCGAATCCTGTTGCGACTTGCTGAAACGGTGAATTTCATCGATAAATAAAATGGCATTGCCGGCATATTGCGAGGCCGAAGCTATCACCTGACGCACATCTTTTACCCCGGCACTCACGGCATTCAGCGTATAAAAGGTCAGTCCGTGTTGCTCGGCAATGATGTGGGCAAGGGTGGTTTTCCCCACACCGGGAGGTCCCCACAAAATCATAGAAGGGATGTTTCCCGAAAGAATGATCTTACGCAGAATCCCGTCCGGGCCCACCAGTTCTTCCTGTCCGATAAAATCGTCCAACGTGCGCGGCCGCAACCGCTCTGCCAATGGAATTGCCATTTTTCTTGTGTTAACCCTGCAAAAGTAAAGAAAAAGAAACCCTATCTTTTTATCTTTGTAAAAAATTAAGGAAATGAAACTGTTGATGATTTACTGTGAAAAGTTTGCTTACCGGCCGGTAAACAAAAGCCTCCCGGATTTTCCGGATGTCGAACAGGAAGGCCTTTTTGAAAATGCACTGGTAGCCTTTATCCAAACCGAAGAAGCCGACATGGAAAACCCGAAACCTGTGGAGACCAAATTGGTGAAAAACCTGAAATGGGGCGCCAAAAAAAACAACACCAAAAATGTAGTCTTGCACTCGTTTGCCCACCTGTCCGAAAG
>CAYYRE010000197.1:0-3607 GCA_964473895.1 uncultured Lentimicrobiaceae bacterium
TACCGCATGGAACGAAGCACAGTTTGATACCGAAAGCCGCATGAAATGGGAAACAAAACCGGTGGATGAACTCCATTTTACTCCGGGAAATCCGTTTAACATAAAGGTGGGTGCCAGCGTACGGTTTTAATCTTCCTTGGAAAACCGGCAGCAACTCATGCGGCCAACTAAACATAACTTTTCCGCTGTGATCAATATGGAATTTATTTTTCACGGGACGACAGCCATTTGTTGCCGTCCCATGAAATTTACAGATTGTTTTTGCATATCAAATCACTGTAATTAAATTTCTTAAAACTTTCTTAAAAAAAATTAAATACATGAAGCATGTCCATATATTTAGTAATTTTGAACCTGAAAAAAGAAATAACTACTGAAAATACATTTTAAAATAATTCATTAAAAATTAAAAATCATGGAACAAAGCGGAGTATTAGTATTAAAACCCATGCCCGAATTCAAGATGGAAGCTTACAATGCGGCCACAGGGCATTATGTAGAAGTTAACTCGGATGATTACAAAGGCAAATGGACGGTCATTTGTTTTTATCCGGCCGATTTCACATTTGTGTGCCCAACTGAGATTGCCGCCATGAATGCCAGTTTGGATGACATTCACGACCGGTTGGGATGCGAAGTATTGGCCGTTTCGACCGATACCAAATTCAGCCATAAACGGTTTGCCGAAACCGAGCCGTTGCTGAAAGACCTGAAACTGACCATTGGTGCCGATCCGACCGGTGAAGTTTCCCGGAAATTCGGCGTTTTAATCGAAGAAGCCGGTATTGCTTTGCGCGGACGTTTTCTGGTGAACCCCGATGGGGTTATTGTAGCCCAGGAAGTACAAGCTCCGCCGGTAGGCCGGAGTGTGAAGGAATTCATTCGTCAGATCGAAGCCCATCAACATGCCCACAAAACGGGCGAAGTTTGTCCGGCAGGTTGGCGTCCCGGCAAAAAAACCCTTCCGGTCAATACGGATGTGGAAAAACTGACGGGTCGCGTGGGCGATTATATCACCATCGAAGAAATCATGTCGTAAACCCGGCTCAAAAATTAAGGTTTCTTTTCAACAGCCCTGGCAACCAAAAGGTTGCCGGGGCTTCTTGTTTTATTGCGGGTCCACATCCACCTGGATCCTAACGGATTTGTGTGTCGTATTCCTTTTATAAGTCTCCAAAACTTCTTTTAAAAGAGCCTTTTGCTCACCCAAGTGGATATCTCTCCGGATTTTGAGCATAATCTGTTTGATATACCAGTTTTTGATACGTGAAACCATGGGATATTCAGGGCCGTAAACAAGACCGCCGAAACGGGTTTTCATTTCTTTGGCCAGTTCATCGGCAGCGGCATTCAACACTTCCGGATTTTTATGTTTCAGTTTAATCATCACCAGACGATAAAAGGGCGGATAGCGAAATCGCATGCGTTCTTCCAGTTGACGCCGGTACATACTCTTGTAATCATGACGTACCACATCCTGTATGATGGGATGTGCCGGTTGCCAGGTTTGAATAATGACCGTTCCCTGTTTGTTTTTCCGGCCGGCGCGGCCACTCACTTGTTCCATCATTTGAAAACTACGCTCATGCGCTCTGAAATCGGGAAAGCTTAACATATTGTCGGCACTCAAAATCCCCACCACCTGTACATTTTCAAAATCCAGTCCTTTGGTTACCATTTGTGTCCCCGTAAGGATATCGGTTTTGCGTTTTTCAAAATCATGAATAATCCGCTGAAAAGCATTTTTAGCCCTTGTGGTGTCCAGGTCCATCCGGTCGATACGGGCCTCCGGCAATATCATCGCCAGCTCCTCCTCCACTTTCTCCGTACCAAATCCTTGCATCACCAAATGGGGACTTCCGCAATTTTCGCAAATGGCAGGCACCGGTCGCGAATAACCGCAATAATGACATTTGAGCAGTTGCTGGCGTTTATGATAGGTCATGGTGACGTCACAATATTTACATTGCGGGACCCAGTTGCACTGCTCGCATTCGATGCGGGTCGAAAATCCACGGCGGTTTTGGAAAAGAATGACCTGATGTTTGTTTTCCAAAGCTTTTTTAATATGTTCCAGCAGTACGGAAGAGAAATGCGATTGCAACATCCGGCGGCGTTTTTCCTCTTTCATGTTCACCACAATGATTTCGGGCATCTTGACCCCACCGAAACGTTCTTCAAGAGAAACCAGTCCGAATTTACCGTGAACGGCATTAAAAAAGGTTTCCACCGAAGGGGTAGCCGAGCCGAGAACCACTTTTGCACCGTGCAATCGCGCCAGGTATATGGCCGCATCACGGGCATTGTAGCGGGGCGACGGATCAAACTGTTTGTACGAGCTGTCATGCTCTTCGTCCACAATCACCAATCCCAACTTTTCAAAAGGCAAAAACAGCGCCGACCGGGGTCCCAGGATAATCCGGTAAGGCTTATGAATACCCGGCGACTGGATACCGGCCACATTTTCCCACACTTCGGCACGTTCGTTTTGATTATACCGCGAATGATAAACACCGATTTCTTCGCCGAAATGCCGGCGCAACCGCTGAATAATCTGAGTAGTCAAAGCAATTTCGGGAAGCAGATAAAGCACTTGTTTTCCTTGCCGCAGGACATCCTCCATCAACTTGATATACAGTTCCGTTTTTCCGCTTGAGGTAACCCCGTGCAGCAGTACCACCAAATGGTTTTTCATTTGTTCGGTCACCTGTTCATACGCCAAACGCTGGTTTTTGCTCAGGTGGAAAGAGGCCTCGGTTTCTGTTTTTTCATCGCTGAAACGACTAACAACTTTTTCTTCCGTAAGAAAAACGCCTTTTTTAACCATCGCCTTCAAAATAGCATCCGTAGCATTTGTCTTAGCCAGTAATTCCGGTTTGGAGATTTCAAAATCCTTTTTCAGCGGAAACCCGCTCAAAGCCACAAACCCCATCAGCAATTCCAGTTGTTTGTGGGCCCTTTTGTCCAGATCGTCCATTAGCTTTTGCAATGCGGATTCTTCAAGATAAAGGGGAGCCAAACGTACCGTTTTTATCTTCTTCGGTTTGTATTGCTGTTTGAGCTCTTCCTCCATAGCAATAAGCCGTCGTTCGATCATGGTTTTCAGCAGAGGCAACACCTTCTGATACCCGACAATTTGGGTAACTTCGGCAATGGTAAGGCTTTTTTTCAGTAACAAGGCCTCCGTGATACGGAATTCCGGTTCGGTAAGCGTTTCCTTATCCGGAACAAAACCGGGAGACAATACAATTTTTGATTCGCTGCTCAGTTTAAAAGCCGAAGGCAGGGCGGCTTGCATCACTTCCCCCGGCGTACTGATGTAATATTCGGCCATCCACTTCCAAAAACGAAGCTGAAGGGCATTCACCACAGGCTTTTCATCCAATACCGATAAAATGTATTTGGGGATTCCTTTTTGTGGAGGATTTTGATGAATTTCCACCATAAGTCCCGCATAAACTTTTCGCTTGCCAAACTGTACCGAAACCCGCTGCCCCACACGAACAGTTTCGTTCAATGCAAAAGGCACCCGGTAAGTAAATGTACCCGGCACCGGCAAAGGGAGCAAAACTTCGGCAAAAAGGGTGGTTCTTTCCATAAAACAAAT
>CAYYRE010000198.1:0-3566 GCA_964473895.1 uncultured Lentimicrobiaceae bacterium
CCGGGACACCCTGGAAAGAGATGTTTCAGGTTTTTAATATGGGTCATCGCATGGAGCTGTACGTTCCCGAGCCCATCGCCGCAAGCCTAATGGAAATTTCAGAGGGTTTTGGCGTGGCCGCACAAATTGTGGGACATGTGGAACAGTTCACAGGTAAAAGATTAACCCTCAAAACAGCAGAAGGTACTTTCGAATATTAGAAAACCGGCAAATGAATTTGCCGGTTTTCCTTTTATCCATCAGAAAAAAGTAATCACTCTTTGTATTCGGCCCGGATTCTTTTTTTATCAATTTTTCCCACAGAAGTTTTGGGGATGGCCGACACAAAATCAATGCGTTGCGGAATAGCCCATTTGTTAATGGTACCGTTATCCACAAACTGACGGAGAAATTGCTGAATTTCTTCGGTAGTTACCTCTTCGTTTTCTTTGGTAACCACCTGGGCATAAGGACGTTCCGACCATTTTTCGTCCGGGACGCCCACCACAGCCACTTCCGAAACAGCCGGATGCTGGCTGATGAGGTTTTCCAGTTCCAATGACGAAATCCATTCGCCACCGGTTTTTATCACATCTTTTATCCTGTCTGTAATTTTAAAATAGTTTCTCTCGTCCACATAAGCCACATCTCCGGTATGCAAGTAGCCACCGCGCCACAACTCTTTGCTTCGTTCTTCTTCTTTATAATAACCCATGGTAAGCCATGGGGCACGGGCCACAATTTCACCTACCGATTCGCCATCGTTCGGTAACGGTTTCATATTCTCATCAACCACTTTCAGCTCCATCAGCGGAATAGGCACACCGGTTTTTGTTCTGAGTTCCACTTGCCGGTCAATATCCAGTTTCCGGTCTTTTTCGTTCAGATAAGTCAGGGTAAGTACCGGACAGGTTTCCGACATGCCGTATCCCGTGATCACATCGATACCGAGTTCCAATGCCGCTTTGGCCAATCCGGCCGGCAAGGCCGCCCCTCCGATCACTACTTTCCACCGGCTCAAATCAACGGCTTTGGCCACCGGGCTGGAAACCAGCATATGCAAAATGGTCGGCACACAATGCGAAACAGTCACCTTTTCGGTCAACAGCAGGCGCAACAACATTTCCGGCTCATACCTTCCGGGATAAACTTGTTTTACCCCCAACATGGTAGCGAGATAGGGCACCCCCCATGCGTGCACATGAAACATGGGGGTCAACGGCATATACACATCGTTGGAACGGAAACGGGCAGCCGAATCAAAAGCAGCCAACCCCATACCCACACCCAACGTATGTAAAACAAGCTGCCGGTGCGAAAAATAAACCGCCTTGGGATTTCCGGTTGTTCCGGTAGTATAAAACATGGTGGCCACCGAGTTTTCATCAAAATCGGGGAAGTCATACGTATCGCTGGCCCCGCGAAGCAGTTCTTCATATTCGCCCGAAATGGTCATCTCCTCATCGGGCAATTCTCCGGAGTCGGTCATCAAAATACAAGGTGCCGAAACCGTTAGTTTATCTTTTATTCCCTTCAACAAAGGCAAAAAGTCGGTATTGGTAAAAACAATTTTGTCTTCCGCATGATTCATGGTGTAGAGCACCTGTTCGGGCGACAAACGGTAATTAACCGTATGCAAAATCGCTCCGATCATGGGGATGGCAAAATACAACTCCAAATATCGTGGCGAATCGTAATCGAGAACAGCCACCACATCCCCGGCCTGGATGCCGAGGTTTGTCAATACATTGGCCAGCTTACGCACCCTTTTGTTCAGCTCGAAATAATTGTATCGTGTCAGGTCACGGTAAACAATTTCATTATACGGTTCATATTTCAACGAATCGGCCAGTATCCGTTTAATGAGCAACGGATAAGTATAGGCTTCTTCGGTCGGTTGTAAAATCTTTGTTTTTAACATATTATCTGTTTTTAATGGGTTATTGCATACAAATTTAGAAAAAAATGCAAACGTTTCCGATGAATATGTGAAGAATTAACAACTTTTTTATTTTTTACCGTTTCCGGGAAATAAAAGGGAAAACGGACGACCATTAGGTTAATCACTCTATCATAAATAACAAAAATTTATACGTGATTCCCTTATTTTCGTACGGATTTCCCCCAAAATAAGCCGGAATACATGCTTCGGGCGACAGAATTGGGTAATTTCGGGGACGAAAAATTTATTTTGTTTAACCTTAAAAATCATTAAAAATGGCAAATTACGAACAATTAGTAAATGACTTTATGGCCAAAGTCATTGCCAAGAATCCCGGTGAAATGGAATTTCATCAAGCCGTTCACGAAGTCGTTGAATCGCTGATCCCTTATATTGAGGAAAACCCGCAATACAAAGAAGCCAAAATCCTTGAACGCATGGTAGAACCCGAGCGGGTCATCATGTTCCGCGTGCCGTGGCTGGACGACAAAGGCAACATCCAAATCAACCGTGGTTTCCGTGTTGAAATGAACAGCGCCATTGGCCCTTACAAAGGCGGCTTGCGTTTCCACCCCACAGTGAACCTTGGTGTACTGAAGTTCCTTGCCTTTGAACAGGTTCTGAAAAATTCGCTGACCACGCTTCCCATGGGTGGTGGTAAAGGTGGCTCGGATTTCGATCCCAAAGGCAAATCGGACAACGAAGTGATGCGTTTCTGCCAAAGCTTTATGACCGAACTGCAACGGCACATTGGTCCCAACACAGACGTACCTGCCGGTGACATAGGTGTAGGCGGCCGCGAAATCGGTTTTCTTTACGGACAATACAAAAGACTCCGGAACGAGTTTACCGGCGTACTGACAGGCAAAGGTCTTGAGTGGGGTGGCTCGCTGATTCGTCCGGAAGCTACCGGATACGGCGCCACCTATTTTGCCAAAGAAATGCTGGCCACCAAAGGCGAAACCTTTGAAGGAAAAACCGTCGTTATCTCCGGTTCGGGCAACGTGGCACAATATGCTACCGAAAAAGTAACCCAACTCGGTGGTAAAGTAGTCACCCTCTCCGACTCTTCGGGATACATCCACGATCCGGACGGCATTGATGCCGAAAAACTGGAATTTGTCATGTACCTGAAAAACGTAAAACGTGGCCGTATCAAAGAATACGCCGAAAAATACGGGGTAGAGTACCACGCCGGCGAACGTCCGTGGGGAGTCAAATGCGATGTGGCCATGCCTTGCGCCACCCAAAACGAAATCAGTGAAGACGATGCCAAAAAACTGGTTTCGAACGGCTGTATCGCTGTCAGCGAAGGAGCCAACATGCCTTCCACTCCCGAAGCCATTGCTATTTTCCACGAACACAAACTGTTGTTTGCCCCCGGAAAAGCAGCCAATGCAGGCGGCGTAGCTGTTTCGGGACTCGAAATGAGCCAGAACTCGCTGCGGTTGAGCTGGACTCGCGAAGAAGTGGACAACCGTCTGCATCAAATCATGAAAGACATCCACTCCACTTGTGTAAAATACGGCACCGAAGGCGATTACGTAAATTATGTAGAAGGCGCCAACATTGGCGGTTTTGTCAAAGTAGCCGATGCCATGCTGGCACAAGGACTGGTTTAAAACATTCTATTACAGCTTATCAA
>CAYYRE010000199.1:0-3376 GCA_964473895.1 uncultured Lentimicrobiaceae bacterium
GTATATAAAAAAGATATTTATTTGCTGATTGATCAGGTTCTTAGCAAATTTTCGTTTTGTAAACTTTAAACAACTTCAATAAATAACCCAAATCAAAACAATTCAAAAAAATTTAAACATGGAAATACTGAGCGGAATAATAGGACTTGTTTTAGGTTCGATAATAACCTACATCATAGCCCATCAACGGAATAAATTGAGGATTTCCCAAATAGAAAAAGAGCAGGAACAACAAAAAGCCCTTTTCGTTTCCGAAAAAACAGAACTGGAAAAAGAGCTGGCCCTGCTTTCCGAAAAGGTTTCTGCCGGACAAAAAGAAAAGGAAGTGTTAACCGCCCAATGGGAAACCGCCCGCAACGAAAAAGAAATGGCCGGTAACCGTATCGCCGGCTTGCAAGCCGATGTACAAAACCTCAACGAGCGCCTTGATGCTTTGCAAAAAGAAAAAGAAACGGTTGTCCAACGCTGGGAAAATACCGCCAAAGCCAAAGAAGATGCTGAAAAAACCATTGTATCGCTGCGCAGCGAAATAAAAAACCTGCAGGAACGAATGGAAAAAGAACGGCAGGAAGTGGAAAAATTACAGGAAAAATTTAAAACCGAATTCCAGCACCTTGCCCAAACCATCCTCAAACAAAACACCCGCGAATTCAACGAAACTTCCCATAAAAACATGAGCGACCTGCTGAACCCGCTCAAAGAAAAAATCGTAGCATTCGAAAAAAAAGTGGAAGAAACCTATCACAAAGGAAAAGTGGACCAAACCGTTTTGCTCGAAGAATTAAAACACCTGAAAGAACTGAACCAGCGGCTCGGTGAAGAAGCCGGAAACCTGACCCGTGCCCTCAAATCCGATTCCAAAAAACAAGGCAACTGGGGAGAGGTGGTACTCGAACGAATCCTCGAACGTTCGGGACTGATCAAAAACGAAGAATATTTCCTGCAATATTCCGCTGAAAACGAAGAAGGTAAAACACTGCGCCCCGATGTGCTCATTAAACTGCCCGAAGAAAAACACCTCATCATCGATGCCAAAGTTTCGCTCACCGCCTTTCAACAATACATTGCCGCCGAAGACAACAAGCACAAGGATGCTTTTCTTAAACAACACCTGACTTCCATCCGCAACCACGTTAAAGAACTGAGCGACAAAAACTATCACAACCTGAAAGAATTGAATACTCCCGATTTCGTCTTGATGTTTATGCCCGTGGAACCCGCTTTCGGCGTTGCCGTACAAGCCGATCCCGAGCTGTTCAACTTCGCCTGGGAAAAACGGATTGTCATCGTCAGCCCCACCACCCTGCTCGCTACCCTGCGCACCGTTGCTTCCATTTGGAGCCACGAAAAACAAACACGCAACGCCCTCGAAATTGCCAAACAAGGCGGAAAACTCTACGACAAGTTCGAAGGCTTCCTCAAAGATCTTGAAAAAATAGGCGATAACCTCAACCGCGCACAATCAGCTTACACCGACGCCCATAAAAAATTAACCACCGGACGTGGCAACCTGCTCGGCCAAGTACAAAAACTAAAAGAAATGGGCGCCAAAGCCACCAAACAATTGGACAAAAAATATCTTGAAGAATGAACAGCAACAAAAATCCCCGCACCGAAGAAAATAGCCAGGAAATGGTTTACGGCCTCCGTCCGCTCACAGAAGCCATAGCAGCCGGAAAAGAAGTGGAAAAAGTTTTTCTGCAAAAAGGACTGGACAGCAAAACATTCCGCGAACTGACCCGCCTTTTAAAAAACCGGCAAATCCCGTTTCAGGTGGTTCCCCTTGAAAAACTCAATCGCCTGACACGCAAAAACCACCAGGGAGTGGTAGCCTATATCTCCCCCATCGCCTTTTACGACATTACGCAACTCCTGCCCACCCTTTACGAAAAGGGCGAAACCCCGTTTCTGCTGCTACTCGACAAAGTAACCGATGTGCGCAATTTCGGCGCCATCCTGCGTACTGCCGAAAGCGCCGGCGTCCATGCCGTCATCATCCCCGACAAAGGAGCCGCACAACTCAATGCCGGAACCATCAAATCCTCCGCCGGTGCCATTTTCAATATCCCCATTTGCCGCGAGCACAACCTCAAAGAAACGTTGGAATTTATCAAAAACAGCGGCCTGCGCATTGCTGCCATCAGCGAAAAAGCCGACAAAACCTATTTCACCGAAAACCTTACCGGACCCATCGCCCTGCTCATGGGCTCCGAAAGCGAAGGCATCTCCCCCGAATACCTCAAACGGGCCGATGTACACCTGCGCATCCCCATGCTGGGCCAAACAGCCTCCCTCAATGTTTCGGTCGCCACCGCCATCCTTCTCTACGAAACCGTCCGCCAACGCCTGCAACAATAATAAACAAATGGTGCAAAAATGGCGCAAGGTACCCGCTTGTGCCAACATCACACAAATGGCGCAAGTGTCCACTTGTGCCAATACCAACAAATGCCGCAAGCCTCCGCTTGCGCCATCATTCCAACCAACAAAAAAAAGCCAATCGGTATCCGACTGGCTTTTTCCCATGTTAAAAACAAAAATTTTAACGTCTTTTTTCTTTGATACGGGCCTTTTTCCCGCGCAGTTTCCGGAAGTAAAAAATACGTGCCCGGCGTACCACACCCACTTTATTCACCACAATTTCTTCAATAAAAGGTGAGGAAACGGGAAAAATACGTTCCACGCCCACATTACCCGAAATTTTCCGGACGGTAAAGGTAGCCGTCGGACCGCTGCCGGCCCGTTGCAGCACCACACCCTGAAATTTCTGCAAACGCTCTTTGTTCCCTTCCCTGATTTTGTAAGTAACAGTAATGGTATCCCCGGCTTTAAATTTCGGAAATTCTTTCACTTCTACACTGTCTTCCACCAGTTTAATTAATTCCTGCTTGCTCATTGTCTTATGCTTTGTATCGTTGTCTCAAAAATGAGTGCAAATATACAGCTATTTCTTGAACTGCAAATATTTTTTCAATTAAATTTTAAGATAGCCAACTGTTTCCGGGGCGCCGGGCGGGCTATCCGCCTTAGCGGTCTCGGCCCTGTCCGGCCGCTGTAGGCCGTGCGGGGGCTTCCTGCCGTCAGCCTCCGCCGGCCAACACCGGCGCGGCAGCCCCTTCGCCAGGCTGCCGGCTCCTATCCCTGCGCCATAAACACAACCGTTCCGGATGTCCTCGTCCGAAAATTCCCGGATACCGTTTCGGGTGTCCACACCCGAAAACCAACCGTTTCGGGCCTCCGGGCCCGAAAACAGGTATGGTTCAACCTATTTTCATAAAAAACAAATTCATTCCAAATGTCAGTTTGCACCATTGTCTTTCGTAAATTTCCCCTGTAAAAAAACCATTTTGCCATAAAGATAAAATGCAAAATCTTT
>CAYYRE010000200.1:0-3333 GCA_964473895.1 uncultured Lentimicrobiaceae bacterium
ATTTTTCGCGTCATGGCGATGAGCTGTGGAAGTCTGCGGGGAGGGCGAAGAAGCCATCTCATAATGGATAGAAGGAAGTTGTTTTTTCTCTCAGTCTTATTTCGATTTTTACAGATATAGATACTCTAAAATGGCACAAGCATCTGCTTGTGCAACAAATAAAATGGTGCAAACATCCGCTTGTACCATGACCTTAATTCATTACTTCACCCGTTCCCTGATATAATTCACCAGCCCGCGGGCCTCAAAAATCCCCATCAACTTTTCCGGTAACGGGGCAAAAGCAAACACCCGGTCATTGATTTTTACTTCCCCTTTTTTAAAATCGATGACTACCATATCACCCGGCCGGTAAGCATCCACGGCTTCGGGAAGCAAAATAATGGGCAGTCCCTGGTTTACCGACGAACGGTAAAAGATCCGGTTCACCGACTTGCATATCACCGCCTGTACACCGGCATAAGCCAGACCCACGGCCGGATGTTCCCGCGAGCTGCCGCATCCGAAATTACTGCCAGCCACAATAATGTCTCCTTTTTGTACCCTTTCCGAAAAATGCACATCAAATCCTTTAAACAAATGGGGCATGATCTTTTCGGGTTCCGAGCTGAGCACACTGTACGTCAGGTTGCCGGCAAACATTTGATCGGTATTCAGGTCATTCACATCTTTGTAATTCCAAACCCCGTTGATGCGGCGGTTCTCCTCTTCAGCAATGGTTACCGTATGCATTTCCTGTACTTTGTACGGAAATTTGTCATTGGTTTCCAATCCCCGCGGGTCGGTAATTTCACCGGCAAGGGCCGAAACGGCCACCGTAGCAGGTGAGGCCAGAAAGATAAAAGCCTCTTTGTTGCCCATACGTCCTTTGAAATTCCGGTTGGCCGTGGATATAACATGATAACCATCTGCCGGAATTCCCTGACCTGTCCCGAGGCACGGCCCGCACGATGCCGATAGCACGTTGGCTCCGGCTTCTAAAAATATCTCTATCAACCCTTCTTTCATGGCCTGCAAATAAATTTTTTGTGAAGCCGGAACAATCACCATTTGAAAATCCTGCGGCAGTTTTTTTCCTTTTAAAATCGCTGCAGCCACACGCAAATCTTCGAGCCGGCCATTGGTGCAGGTACCCACCATGGCTTCCTGCAGTTTTGTTCCGCGCACTTCCGCCACCGCTTTCACGTTATCCACCTGGTGCGGTGCCGCCACCACCGGAAAAATTTCAGACAAATCAATCTCTATTTCTTTTGCATAAACCGCATCGGCATCCGCCCACACGCCTTCGCCTTTATAGCGGTCGCCGAGGTAGGCACGCAGTACTTCATCCATGGGGAATACCGCATTTTTGGCTCCCATCTCCGATGCCAGGTTGGCCAGTGTCATCCGTTGCGCCACCGTCAATGTCTTTACCCCTTCACCATGATATTCAATCGACATATAATCGGCGCCCCGTGCACCAATCATCCCGATAATCCACAATGAAATGTCTTTGGCATATACCCCCGGCTGCAATTTGCCGTGCAATGTAATCTTCAGCGACTCCGGCACACGAAACCATGTTTCACCCTGCCGCCATAAACCGGCGGTTTCGGTGCGGTCAATACCCGCGGCAAAAGCATTAAACGCCCCGGCCGTACAGGTATGGCTGTCGCTCCCCACAATCAGCATCCCCGGCAAGGCGTAATCGGCCATAATCTGATGACAAATCCCTTTGCCGGCATCATGAAATTTGGAAATTCCCTGTTCGTGGACAATGTCACGGATTTTTTGGTATTGGTTGGCCAGTTTGGCGGATGTGGGCGGAGCATTGTGATCCAAAACAATAAGCAATTGTTCGGGATATTTTACCTTCTCCCCATTCATTTTCCGGAAAGTGTTAAAAATGGAAGCCGTGTTGTCGTGCGACAGGATAATATCCGGCTTTTTAAAAACAATGGCACCCGTTTCGGCACCCAATATTTTTTCTGCAAAGGTTTTTCCACTCATATCGTGCGGTTTTTCGTATTTCTTGGTCAGGTGATAATTCAAACAATAATTCACCATAAAATTTTATTTGGCCGTAAAGATACAACGAAATAAAAAACGTTTTTTTCGGTGGGATTTTTCTTTTGGGCAGGCTGACGCGCAAAGCCGTCACGGGCTTTCACTCATAGTCCTCGTTCCACAGCGGTGGCAGCTAAGTGCCGGCAGGGGCTTCTCACGTCGCCCTGCCCCCACAAGCTACCATCGCCGCCGTGGCCCTGCGGGCTATTCCGCTCAATCCCTGCTGCTATCACACAATAATAGCACAAGCAGATGCTTGTGCCGCATTATCCCAATTTTTCCATCCAATCTACCAGTTCTGAAAACTTTTCTTTGTACAGTTTTTCCACTTCGGCGAGAACGTCCGCCGGCAGTTTTCGAATCCCCGTTGTATTCAATACCGCCTGTTCCGGGGTTTTTATTCCGGGAATCACCGTCGAAACCTCCGGGTAACTGAGCACATAACTCAGGCTAAACGCCGTTTTCGACATCCCGAGGTCACCGGCCATTTCCCAAACCGGCTCCAGGGCTGACAATGATTGATCCAAAAAATCAGGGGTAAGCCGCATGGCCCGGTGGTCATCTTTTCCAAACCGGGTGTTTTTATCAAATTTTCCCGTCAGCAAACCAAATTGCAACGGCATTCTGGCAATTATACCGTAACCCGCTCCGTGTGATTTTTTAATCACAGGCAACCCTCTATGGTTCAATATATTAAAAACTATCTGAAAACCGGAACCCATCCCGCGGTTTATCAAAAATTCCGCTTCCGGTTCCGGATAAAACGTATTAAGCGAAAGTCCCCAATAACGTATCTTTCCCTCTTTTTGCAATTGTTCCATGGCTTCAATGCAGGCACCGTTTTCCAAATCGGACATCCGGGCGGTATGCAGTTGATAATAATCAATGGCATTCCGTTTCAGGCGTCGCAGGCTATTTTCGCAAGCTTTCAGAATATATTCTTTTGCATAGTCGGTGGTAAACACCCCCATTTCATCCACCTTATTTCCTGCCTTGCTGGCAATAATCACATCCTGCCGGTTGCCCAATACTTTCCCCAAAAGCTCTTCCGAATGTCCCAACCCGTAAACATCTGCCGTATCAAAAAAATTGATTCCCGCATCCAATGCAGTTTTCAGTGCTTTTTCCGATTGCCGGTCATCGGTTTTTCCCCATCCTATGGGAACATCACCCGCCATGGCCGGTCCGCCGATACCCCAGGCACCGAACCCCACTTCGCTGACCATAAGGTCTGTTTTTCCAAATTTTCTGTATTCCATAACATCCACTTTTTTGCAGCTAAAATAC
>CAYYRE010000201.1:0-3294 GCA_964473895.1 uncultured Lentimicrobiaceae bacterium
CAGAGGTTCCCGTAACCGCCCTAAAAATGTCGAATATCCGGGAAGACGACAACGCCTTTCACGGCCACGATGTCAGCGGGTTTGAAAGCAAAATCCGGTTGGAAGAAGAAACCCGTATGGACGGCAACAAAGATTCCATGCGGTTTTTAAAAGCCGGCGCGAAAAAATCATGGTTTATTCAGACCCGCGATGAATATCTGACGGAAACCTTTCCCGAAATCGAAAAAATATTACGGTCCGCCACATGCGGTATATGCGAATCAAACAGCCTGCACGCTTTTTTCAGGCCAGGACTGTTTATCATGGTGAAAGGTGAGCAAATACCACCTAAAACTTCCATCCTGTTACAAAAAGCGGATGAGGTGGTAACGGCTCTTGATGACAGAGCGTTTGACAACCTCATCGACCGGATCGTTTTTGAAAACGGAGGCTTTTCCCTCCGGGGCGAATCAGGAAAACATTAAAAAGGCTTATCGTATTTTACTTCATCCGCCACTGTTTGTACCCGGTATTCCATGCTGTCGGTTTCCAAAACCACAAGGTTTCCATAGCCGGCTTTGTGTGCCATGTAGATGCCGTTATCCAAATCGATAAAATCCGGTTTTTTTTGACGTACCGACATGTCAATCAATTCAAGGTTAACCGGTACGTGACCGTGAATCAATGTTTTATGAGCGATTTTTTCAGGTTTTACCCGAAAATCCCTGATCCAAAGCATAGCCCGTTTGTCTGAGAAAGGATCTTCCGCATCAAAATTCAAACCGGCATGAACGGCGATAAAACGGTCTGTTTCCACATAATAATCCAACGTTTTCATCCAGCGGATATACTTTTCCGGAATTTGGGCGGGCCATTGCACATGAAAACTATCAAGGGTTTGTTTTCCCCCAAACCGCTCCCAATCTTTTTGCAGATGGGTCTTTGTTTTGATGCCGAGGAAGTTTTTTTTGTTTTTATCAGCTTCCCACGCATTAATGCAGGAAGCCTCATGATTTCCCTTCAAAGCGGTAACCCGATACCCTTCTTCCTGCATCTTCATAATGACATCAAGCACCCCTTTGCTGTCGGGTCCCCGGTCGATATAATCACCGAGAAAAATAAGGTGGTCGGTTTTGGCCGGTTTGATTTGCTGATCCAATACCGTTTGCAGCGTTTCGGCACAGCCATGCAGGTCGGGTATAATCCAAGTTTTAATCGCCATAATCTATGTTCACGTCATGGTAGGGTAACAAAAGGGAAACCGTATCCTTTACGGGCGGGGCAATGCCCCGCCCGTAAAGCGAACCGGCTATTTTGCTTTGGCCTGGTTGGCCACTTTTTCCATCAGTTTTTTTACTTCTTCCGGGTCACCGAGGAAATAATCTTTTACAAAATGCATGTCATCATCAAATTCGAAAACATACGGAATTCCTGTGGGGATATTGAATTTCAGAATCTCTTCCTTACTCATACCTTTCAGGTGCATCACCAGGGCCCGCAGGCTGTTGCCGTGGGCCGCCACCAACAGGTCTCCCTGTTTTTGCAACGAAGGTTTGATTTCGCTTTCCCAATAGGGCAACATCCGTTCAATCACCTCTTTCAGCGATTCGGTTTTGGGTAATTCGTCCGATGGTATATCAGCATACCGCGGATCAAAACGCGGGTTTCTTTCATCGTCATCCGAGAGCGGTTCCGGCGGAATATCAAAGCTGCGGCGCCACATCAAGACTTTCTCTTCCCCGAATTTTTTCGCTGTTTCGGCCTTGTTCAGCCCCTGCAAGTTGCCGTAATGTTTTTCATTCAAACGCCAGCTTTTACGCTCTTCAATCCACATCAAATCCATTTCTTCCAGCACCAGCCACAATGTTTTTATGGCACGTGTCAGATAAGAAGTGTAAGCGAGCCGAAATTGATAGCCCTCTTTTTTCAGGGTTTGCCCTGCTTTGCGAGCTTCTTTTACCCCTTGTTCCGAAAGCGGGACATCCGTCCATCCCGTAAAACGGTTTTCCTTATTCCAGACACTTTCTCCGTGCCGTACCAATACCAGTCGTTTCATAACTTTTTTATTTTAATTTTTTTATTTCTTTGATATCCGACTAAGCCGTATCTTTGTGGTCATAATGAAATTTCAAACCCCGGCATTCATTCACCGCCTGTTCCCGGAACTTCTTTGGAATGTACCGGTTACGGACAATATTATCTATCTCACTTTCGATGACGGGCCCCATCCGGACATCACGCCAAAAGTACTGAATATTCTTTCGCAATACGATGCCAAAGCCTGCTTTTTTTGTGTAGGCAACAACGTAAAGAAATATCCGGAGACCTATCGGGCAATAAAAACGGAAGGCCATTTAACCGGTAATCATACTTATCATCACATCAACGGTTGGCGCACACCGGATGATGTTTATTTTCAAGATGTTGATGCTTGTCAAAAAATGGTTCATTCCGGTTTTTTCAGACCGCCTTACGGAAAAATTCTTCCTTCACAAATGCGCCGGCTGAAAAAACAATACCAGCTGGTCATGTGGTCGGTGGTAACCTACGACTACGATGCCAACCTGTCAGAAGAAGAATGTTTGCAAATTGCCCTAAGCAAAACAACACGCGGGAGCATAGTGGTTTTTCACGACAGCCTGAAAGCTGAAAAAAACATGCTGTATGTTTTGCCCCGTTTCCTCGAATACTTTTCAAAAAGAGGATTCCGTTTTGAAACTTTTCAAAAAAAAGAGGTTTATTCCTCTTCCTGAATTTTTGTATTTTCGGCAGTAAAATCATAAAAACACCCGGGCATGACACCTCCACATGATTATCTTTTGGAAAAAGCGCGGAAATATTGCGCCTATCAGGAACGGTCGCTCTTTGATGTGAAAAACAAATTATTACAATGGAAAGCCACCGAAAACACCATTGAATCCATTCTGAAAACCCTCAAAGCAGAAGGCTATGTGGATGAAGAACGCTTTGCCAAGGCCTTTGCTCTGGGGAAACTCCGCCACAACAAATGGGGCCGCCGGAAAATTATTTATGCTCTGAAACAAAAGGGGATTCCCGATCTTTTTATTCAAATCGGTTTGGCAGCCATCGAGGAGGAAGAGTACATCAACACTTTAAAAAGTGTCCTTTCGTCAAAAGAAGTAAAAGCCAAAGACGATTTCACCCGCCTAAACAAATTGGTGCAATATGCCGTTCAAAAAGGTTTTCAACCCGAACTGGCCTGGAAAGTACTTAAAGGAGAGGTGTAATTTTCCGTTGAAGTTGTTTAAAGTTTATTTAAAAATATTATTTATAACGTATTATCAATCAGCAAAT
>CAYYRE010000202.1:0-3276 GCA_964473895.1 uncultured Lentimicrobiaceae bacterium
TAAACATGGACTTGACCACCCGCAAATAGTAGTACAACGAAACGGTGGCATTGATGACTGCAATCAGAATCAGGATAAAATACCCCTGGCTTCCGGCAGAAGTAAACAAAAAGAACTTACCAAAGAAACCGGCCACCGGGGGAATACCTGCCAACGAAAACATGGAAAGCATCATGAGTAAACTCAATTTAGGATTGGTGGCGTACAGGTTTTTGTACCCTGAAATAGTTTCCACACCCGAAGCATTGGAAATGGCACCTGCCACGCCAAAAGCAGCCAGGTTGGTAAACACGTATATCAGGACAAAATAAACCATCGTGGTCATACCCAAAGCACCTGTTCCCATAATCCCTAACAGGATATACCCTGCCTGGGCAATGGAGGAAAAAGCAAGAAACCGTTTGATATTATCCTGGCGCAGGGCAAACAGGTTACCAACCGTCATGGTCAGCACAGCGAGGGCATACAAAACCGTTTCCCATAACTGCACAATATTTTTAAATACCGTAAAAAGAAGAATGGTAAAAATAAAGAGGGCTGCCCCTTTGGAAACCACCGAAAGAAAAGCGGTAATGTTGACAGGTGCTCCTTCGTAAACATCGGCCGCCCATAAGTGAAATGGCACCAATGATATCTTAAAGGCCATGCCGCTGACAAAAAAGATAAAACCGAGAAGGATTATGGGTGAAGAAATTATTTTCGGAGTCACATCGCTAAAATAAATGGAACCTGTGGCACCATAGATTAGGGATAAACCGAAGAGCAAAACCCCCGAAGAGAGGGCCGAGAGCAAAATCAATTTGATACCCGCTTCGGCAGAACGGCTTTTATAGCGGTCGTAAGCCGCCAATCCGGCTAACGGAATGCTGGCTGTTTCGAGTCCGATGAAAAAGGTCAGGAAATCGCCCGATGAAATCATGTAGTCCATTCCCACCATGGTCAACAGGATCACAGCAAAATATTCTCCCATTTTTCCGGCATTGGCCGATTGCCGCAGGTACGATTCCGACTGCAGGAAAATGATGAAAACGGCCAGGTTCAGAATATCTTTCATAATATCGGTCAAGCGGCTGCTTTGAAAAGAGCCGCCGAACAAAGTGCCCGTCCCCGTCGGCAGAAAACTGAGCACCATGATGCCAAAAAACAATATGAGTGAAAAATTGATGATACCCGATTTTTTTTCCTTGGGATAGAAAAGCTCGGCCAACAAAATAATCAGCGCCGAAACGAGCAACAGGATTTCGTGCTTCATCAACAATACATCATGAAAACTGTTCATATGTTCTCGATTTTATCTTTTTACTTTTATATTTTGCCTTTTATCTTTTGTCTTTAGCCTTTTATCTTTTGTCTTAATTACCTACCACTTCAATGCAGATACATGGCCAACTTCTCAAAAAACGGTTGTAAACTACCAAAGATGGTATCCGAAAGCCATAACGGCAGCACGCCAATTCCCACAATGGCTCCCAGCAAGGTAATGGTACTCAGCCTTTCGTGCCATTTGGCATCTTTCAGTTTCAGGTGCTCCTGGTGGCGTACCGGGCCAAGAAGCAGGATTCCCACCACACGTAAAATATAAACGGCTGTAACCACTATGGACGACACAACCAAAATAGAAGCTACCCGGTGGAACAAGTCGGAATGTTGAAAAGCGCCGACAAAAATGGTCATTTCAGCTACAAAGCCACTGAATCCGGGCAATCCGAGAGAAGCAAAGCCGGCAATCATATACATAACACCCAGAAACGGAATCACTTTCATCAGTCCTCCCATTTCATCAATGTTCCGGGTATGCGTCCTTCCGTAAATCATACCGATCAAGGCAAAGAAGAGGGCTGTCATCAGTCCGTGGGAAATCATTTGTAAAATAGCCCCATCGATAGCGGTTTGGTTCATCATGAGCAAAGCAAACAAAATGAGTCCTACATGGCTTACTGATGAGTAGGCATTGATGTATTTCAGATCTTTTTGCATAATAGCCCCATAAGCACCGTACACCACGCTGATGGAAGTCAGAATAATGAATATCCAGGCCATTTCGTGGGCTGCTTCCGGCATCAGGTACATGGCGACCCTGAAACAACCGTAGGCCCCCAGTTTCATCAGTACACCGGCATGCAACATGGATACGGCAGTGGGAGCCGAAGCATGGCCATCGGGCGACCAGGTGTGGAACGGGAACAAAGCCCCCAGCACCCCGAAACCGACAAAAGTCAACGGGAAGAAAAAACGTTGGGCTGCCATGGGTATATGCACTTTGGCAATCTCAAGAATATTGAACGTATGCACCCCCCCCTGCGGTGCCGAATTGTAATACAAACCAAAAATTCCCACCATTAACAAGGCCGAACCGGCCATCAGCATCAAGGTCAATTTCATGGCCGAGAACTCCTTCGGGCCGGTACCCCAAATACCGATGAGCAGATACATGGGAATTACCGCCAATTCATAAAACAGGAACATGGTAAAAAGGTCCAGCGAAATAAAAAAGCCGAAAACCCCTGTTGCCAGCAGGATGAGAGTGATAAAGAACTCCCGCGGAAGGTATTCCATTTCCCACGAGGCAAACACACCGGCAAAGGTAATAATGGCCGTTAACAATATCATGGCCACCGCAATACCATCCACCCCTATGGTGTAATGAATATTCAGTGTGGGAAACCATACATGGTCGGTTACCATAATCATCTCTTCGAGATTACCACTCCCTTTCACCGAAAGGTAATAGAGCACCAAATAAACTGACAAAGCCAGTTGCAGTGCCATACCCACGGCCGATACAACCCGTGTCCCCTTCAAATCTTTGGTAAAAAGTATTCCCGCAACGGTTACCACAGGAATGATGACTAAAAAGCTCAGAATATCCACGTTTTTATATTTTTTTAAATTATCAATGTCATTTCATTATCCAAAATAAAAGAGCAATGAGAGCACCAATGCAATGGCTCCTGCCACATACACAAAAGCGTATTCCTGCATTTCGCCCGATTGCAAACCTTTGATCATTCTGGAAATACGCAAAGTGGTATTTCCCACCCCTACCATAAAACCATCCACAATATGCCGGTCGAACCAGGCCACCGGCCGGGCAATGCCGTTAAAGATGATCTTTTTGGTTACAAAAAGGTAAATTTCATCGATATAAAATTTATGGTAAACAGTAGTATAAAACCCGCCGAAAGCAGCAGCTATTTTGTCCGGTATTCGGTTCTCTTTTTTGTATAAAACACAAGCTACGGCAATCCATGTCAAGCACATTAAAACAGAGAATAA
>CAYYRE010000203.1:0-3162 GCA_964473895.1 uncultured Lentimicrobiaceae bacterium
ATCGATTTTTACAGATATAAATAACCCTCCCAGCACCTTAAAATAAAATTTAGCCAATTTTTTCATTCGTCCGTGTGTCATTTCGAATGCAAAAATTTCACGTACATTTGCCGCAGTTTTTATTAAGAAGAGAACACCGTTTTATGGCACAAAAACCTTCCATACCCAAAGGAACACGCGATTTCGGTCCTGTTGAAATGAACCGCCGCCAATACATTTTCAATACCATCCGTACGGTTTTCCAAAAATACGGTTACCAACCGCTGGAAACCCCCGCCATGGAAAATTTGAGCACACTGCTCGGAAAGTATGGCGAAGAAGGCGACAAGTTGCTTTTCAAGATATTGAACTCCGGTGATTATCTGGCCAAAGCCAATCCCGAATGGCTCGAAAAAAGAGACTCTTTGCGTTTGAGTACCCAAATCAGCGAAAAAGGATTGCGCTATGATCTTACCGTTCCTTTTGCAAGGTTTGTCGTACAGCATCGCAACGAAATTACTTTTCCTTTTAAAAGATATCAAATTCAGCCGGTATGGCGTGCCGACCGGCCGCAAAAAGGACGGTATCGCGAGTTTTACCAGTGCGATGTGGATGTGGTAGGTTCCGATGCCCTGCTCAACGAGGTGGACCTGATTCGTCTGATCGATGAGGTTTTTCAAAAACTGAACATCCGGGTGGTCATAAAACTGAACAACCGGAAGTTGTTAAGCGGAATTGCCCAAACCATTGATGCCCCCGAAAAAATGATGGACATTACCGTGGCCATGGATAAGTTGGATAAAATCGGTGTGGAAAAGGTGTACGACGAGCTCCGTGAAAAAGGCCTTTCGCAGGAAGCCATCGAGCAGCTCGAACCCATTTTAAACCTCAGCGGAAGCAATACCTCCAAACTCAATTGCCTGAAAGAACTTATCGGCCATACTACCGATGGTTCCAGGGGGCTGGCCGAAATCGAAACCATTCTCGACTATCTGAATGCTTTCGATCTGCAGGCCGGGGTCGAAGTAGACCAGTCGCTGGCACGGGGTCTCAATTATTATACCGGTGCCATCATCGAAGTCAAAGCGTTGGATGTGCAAATGGGCAGTATTTGCGGGGGCGGACGTTATGATAACCTTACCGGTATTTTCGGTCTCTCCGGAGTTTCCGGTGTGGGCGTTTCGTTTGGTGCCGACCGGATTTATGATGTGCTGACCGAACTCAACGGATTTCCCGAAGAAACCGCTTCGCTGACCAAAGTGATGCTGGTAAATTTCGGCGAACAGGAAAGCCGCTATGCTCTTGGGGTACTTGCTGCACTACACAGGGCCGGTATTGCTGCCGAATTGTATCCCGAACCGGCCAAAATGAAAAAACAAATGAAATACGCCGACCAGAAAAAAATCCCGTTCGTTTTGCTCATCGGCGAACAGGAAATGCAAACCGGAAACCTGACCCTGAAAGATATGGCTACCGGTGAACAGCAGAAATTGAATACCGAAGAAATTATCGGGATGTTAAGCTAAACAAAAAGCCCTTTTCGCAATGCAGAAAAGGGCTTTTTTGTCGTTTGAAAAAAGATTAAAAGACAGTTTAAAGAAGAAAAAATGGACAATTTTCATCTGATCAGCAACAAAAAACTCACTTTTAAAACCGTTTTTAATATCCTGAAAAACGGTTACAAACTGGCGCTTTCCGAAGAGTCGAAGCAGCAAATCATTACCTGTCGCAACTATCTCGACCACCGTATTGCGCACGACGATTCGCCCATTTACGGCATCAATACCGGTTTTGGTGCGTTGTACAACAAAAGCATTTCCTTTGAAGATCTGGGGCAGTTGCAGGAAAACCTTGTGATGTCGCATGCCAGCGGGACAGGGGAGGAGGTGCCTTTGGAAGTGGTACGGCTTATGTTGTTGCTCAAGGTAAACTCGTTGGCCTACGGACGCTCCGGTGTACAGTTGCAGACGGTGCAACGGCTCATCGATTTTTTTAACGAGAGGATTTTCCCCGTGGTGTATCAACAAGGCTCTTTGGGGGCTTCGGGTGATTTGGCGCCGTTGGCACACCTTTCGCTGCCGTTGCTCGGCAAAGGCGAGGTTTACTATCAGGGGGAAAAACGTCCTGCTGCCGGTGTGCTGGCCGAAAAAGGCTGGGACCCCATCCGGCTGCAGTCCAAAGAAGGATTGGCCCTGCTCAACGGGACGCAGTTTATGGGCGCTTATGGAATTTATACCGTGTTGAAACTGTTCCGTTTGTCCGACATGGCCGATATTATCGGTGCGTTGTCGTTGGATGCTTACGATGGGCGGATAGAACCGTTTTACGAAGGATTGCATACGCTGCGTCACCATCTCGGTCAAATACAAACCGCCGAACGTTTCCGCCGGTTGCTTGATGGCAGCGAAATCATCCGGCAACACAAAGTGCATGTGCAGGATCCTTATTCTTTCCGTTGTATCCCGCAAGTCCACGGGGCTTCCAAAGATGCCATTAACCATGTGGCTTCGGTCCTTTCCGAGGAGATGAATGCCGTTACCGATAACCCGACGATTTTTCCGGAAGAAGACCTGGTGATTTCCGGCGGGAATTTTCACGGGCAGCCCCTGGCCCTCGCATTGGATTATCTCGCCATTGCCGCCGCCGAACTGGGGAATATCTCCGAGCGCCGTACCTATCAGTTGATTGCCGGAAAACGCGGGTTGCCTTCGTTTTTGGTGGCAAATCCAGGGCTCAATTCCGGTTTTATGATCCCGCAATATACGGCGGCTTCCATTGTGAGTCAGAACAAACAGCTTTGTACGCCTGCTTCGGTCGATTCCATCGTCTCTTCGCAAGGACAGGAAGATCATGTGAGCATGGGCGCCAATGCCGCTACCAAAGCGTACCGGGTAGTGATGAATGTGGGGAGAATCCTGGCCATTGAACTGTTCAATGCCGCACAGGCTTTGGAATTTCGCAGGCCTCTGAAAAGCTCGCCTTACCTCGAAGAATTTCTGCAGAAATACCGCCAAAAGGTTCCTTTTGTGCAGCAGGATAAAATCATGCATGATGAAATTGAACAATCCATCCGTTTCCTTTACGAGGTGGAATACGAATTGCCCGATGCCCTGATCCCGGGAATATAACCTCTGCCAACCGTTCTGAGGAATTCTTGCCCAAGGAGAGGAAAGAAAATAGTTT
>CAYYRE010000204.1:0-3075 GCA_964473895.1 uncultured Lentimicrobiaceae bacterium
GCGTAGCAGCGGGATGGACTATATCATCAGCTTTTTGGGTGTTTTGATCTTTACTGGGCTGACAGCCTATGACGTGCAAAAACTTAAAAGGATTGGCTCGCGTGCAGTGGCCGGTACGGAAGATACACGAAAACTGACCATCATGGGGGCTTTGAGTCTTTATCTTGATTTTATCAATTTATTTCTATTTTTGCTGCGCTTTTTCGGTGACCGCCGATAAAAAATCACAACTAAAAAAATTATATGATAGCATATGTATTTCCGGGGCAGGGGGCCCAATTTGTCGGTATGGGAAAAGAGTTGTACGACAATTTTCCGAAAGCCAAAGATTTGTTTCATAAAGCCAACCGGATACTGAAGTTTGACATCACGGAGGTGATGTTTTCCGGTACGGAGGACGATCTGAAACAGACACGGATTACCCAACCTGCCATTTTCCTGCATTCTGTCATTTTGGCAAAAATGCTGGGAGACGATTTTAAACCGGACATGGTGGCCGGACATTCACTCGGTGAATTTTCGGCTTTGGTGGCTAACGGGACTTTGTCGTTTGAGGATGGACTGAAACTGGTATACAAAAGGGCTGTTGCCATGCAGAAAGCCTGCGAGGTGGAACCCTCTACCATGGCGGCTGTTCTCGGGCTTGCCGATGATGTGGTGGAGAGTATTTGTAAATCCATCCCTGATGTGGTGGTGCCGGCCAATTACAACAGTCCCGGCCAACTGGTGATTTCGGGCAGTGTGGCGGGGGTGGAAAAGGCCATGGAAAAATGCAAAGCCGCCGGTGCCCGCCGTGTTTTGATGTTAAAAGTGGGCGGGGCTTTCCATTCGCCGTTGATGGAACCGGCCCGTATCGAGTTGGCCGAAGCCATTAACAGTACTCCGTTTCAGCAAGGTATCTGCCCTGTTTATCAAAATGTTACGGGACAACCGGTGGCCGACCCCGAGATCATTAAGACCAACCTGGTTTCACAGCTGACTTCTCCGGTACGCTGGACACAAATTATGCAAAACATGATAGCCGATGGCGTTACGGATGTGGTAGAGGTCGGCCCGGGAAAAGTGTTACAAGGGTTATTTAAAAAAGTGGACCGCAACCTGAATGTTAGGAGTGCAACGCTCTAATTTAAAAGTACGATTAAGATAAGGATAAAAAAGCCGTGATGGGAATCGTCACGGCTTTTTTTGCGTTTGGTTTTCTGTTTTGCTTAATTGTCGCGATTAACCCGCAACTCACGGCCGCCTTTCAATACAACGTTTTTAAAATTGCTGCTGATTTTACGGCTGACGCGTGCATCCACTTCAAAAAAGGAGTGTGATCCCTGTAAATCCACATGGCCGATCTCCGAAGGTTTTACTTTTCCGTGGCGGCAAATAAATTCCATAAGGTCGTGTTTGTTCATTCGATCGCGTGTACCGAGGTTAATGAAATACCGGGGTTGCCAGTCACCTTCCTGTGGTTTGCGGCCATTTTTCTTTCTGTCGGGCCGTTTTTCCGGTCTTTGACGTGTCCGGTGTTGCTCCCGGCCGGTGGTTGCGCTTGTCCGGGTGGCGTTGAGGTTTTTGGTTGAACCGATGTTCAGTTTTTCCATTTCGTGTGCCAGCAATTTGGCCAGGAGTTCTTCTTTGCTGAGGTTACCGAAAAGGAGTTCGGCTTTGGCCATAAGCTGTGGCGAAAGGCTATGGGATGTTTTCTGTTCAAGAATTTGCCTGCACCAGTTTTCCAGCCGGATATCCGCAATTTCTTCTGCTGCCGGAATGTTTACTTTTTTGAAAGTAATGTTCAGCTTTTTTTGCAGCTTCAGTATTTTTTCTTTTTCACGGGTATTGATAAAAGCGATGGATATACCGGTTTTACCGGCACGGGCGGTCCGTCCGCTCCGGTGGGTATAATAGGAATGGTCATCGGGCAGTGTGTAATGAAATACATGGGTCAGGTCGTCCACATCGATGCCGCGTGCTGCCACATCCGTGGCTATGAGGATTTGCAAATCATGTGTTTTAAAGCGTTTCATCACCCGGTCACGTTGCATCTGCGATAAATCGCCATGCAGGGCATCCACTTTATAATTTTTCTTTAGCAGAGTCTCGGCCAGGTTTTGGGTGTCCCGTTTGGTACGGCAAAATATCAACCCGCGCATGTCTTGATGAAGGTCTAAAAACCGTGTCAGTGCTTCCGGTTTGTCGGCTTGTTTTACCATGGTATATTGATGCTCAATATTGGCATTGACCCGTGTTTCGGCATTTACTTTTACCTCAACAGGATCTTCCATGTATTTTTTGACGATTTTCCTGATTTCCGGCGGCATGGTAGCCGAAAATAACCAGGTGAGTTTTTCGTCCGGTGTAAAGGCGAGGATTTTGTCAATGTCTTCTTTAAAGCCCATGTTCAGCATTTCGTCGGCTTCATCGAGTACAACAAAACGCAACTTATCAAGGTTTACCGCTTTACGGTTGATCAGATCGATGAGCCTTCCGGGGGTGGCTATTATGATTTGTTGTGTACGTCGCAGCGCTTGCATTTGTCCTGAAATAGAGGCTCCTCCGTACACCGGAAGGATATGGATACGATCCATGTATTTGGCAAAAAGGTTCAGCTGTTCGGCAATTTGTTGTCCCAGCTCGCGCGTGGGGGCCAAAACCAGTGCTTGCGTATAGGGTTCCGAGGATTCCATCCGCTCCAAAAGCGGGAGGCCGAAAGCGGCCGTTTTGCCTGTTCCGGTATGTGCCAAACCGATAAAATCACGCGCTTCATCGAGAAGTGTCGTAATGGATTGTTCCTGGATTTCGGTGGGGTGTGAAAAGCCGAGGTCGGCGAGGGCTTTCAATACTTCTTGCGAAAGCCCGAGTTGTTCAAATGTGATCAATGAAATATTTTTATATATGTAAATGAGCGGCAAAAGTACGCTAAATAATTCACATAGAATATTTTTTGTTTTTCCAACAAAAAAAGCCGTGCGTTTTTGCACGGCTTTTCATAGGATTGATTCTTTTTACCTTGTGGAGCATACCGGAATCGAACCGGTGACCTCTTGACTGCCAGTCAAACGCTCTAGCCAACTGAGCTAATGCCCC
>CAYYRE010000205.1:0-3073 GCA_964473895.1 uncultured Lentimicrobiaceae bacterium
ACACCTTTTCCATGACCTGCAGACCGGTTAATTTTTGCTGGGCAAAGGCATTCATAATAAAAGCCATTACAACCATAAACATTACACTTAATTTGTACTTCATAGTACACCTCCTGTTTTGGTTTACTTACCGGGGTGCAAGATTCCTGCCTAAAACAGAAATCTGCACCATCCGGAATCTTATTCATTTAATTTCAAAAAACATCTTTTAGCGAACGCTCTCGCTCTTTTTTGCCTTGCGTTCAAAGTAAATATTGGAAATATAAAGTATGATGAACATTATCGTCAGCGTCCCGATAAAACTGGTAAACATGTTCAAAGATACCAGCAGTCCCAATTGCCGATTGGGAGGGAAGACCGAGAAAAGCAGCACCATGAAGCCCGCAATCACTACAATGGCGTTGAATAAAATCGCCTTCCCCGAATGATACATGGTAAAATGGGATGTTAAGGTCTTATCATGTGTTCGATCGGCATTGATGCGATAGCGTTCGATAAAATGCACGGCATAATCAATTCCGATCCCGATGGCGATACTGGAAATGAGAGCTGTTGTTGAACTTAAAGGGATACCGAACAGCCCCATAACGCCGAAGGAAATAACGGTTGTAATGGCAATGGGGATGGAACCGATCAAACCGATTTTTAACTTTTTAAACATCAATGAAAGTAAAACTACCACAATAATTAAGGACATGATCAAACTGGAAATTTGCCCTTCAAGAATCAGATCGGTAAAGACCAAAGCCTTGTATCCGGAACCGGCGTAATTAATTTGCACCCCCATTTTCTCAAATTGAGGACGATATTTCTCTACAATTGCAATGGCGCTTTTCAGAGCTTTGGAATTATCGCTTTTCAACTGTAACGTTAAATTGGCCTTCTTGTAATCTTCCGTGACCACCCGCCACAGGTTTGCCGGATCGCCGGACATCTCGTATAATAACAGATATTGGGCGATCAGGTTCTGGTTGTCTGGAATGCAATCGTATTTTTCACTATCCGCGTGCATCACCTTATTCATACGTTTTAAAAAGTCACCAATGGAAAAAGCATCACCAACCACCGGCAACGAATGGACTTCATCATCCTGCATTTTTACCAATAATTTTAATACGCGAGGCTCTTTAAACGTGTCCGGTTTCTCGCCTTCCAGAATAACATTTAATGTACTGGTCCCGCCGAAATGTTCATTAATGAATTTATCGGTCCTACGAATTTCGCTGTCTTTTTCAAATTTGTCCAAAAAGCTGGAGTTAATCCAAACTTTAGAGGTACCGTAAACCGAAAGGGCAATAACAACAGCCGTAGTAATATAAACCAGTCCTTTGTGGCTCACCAAATAGTCGGCAAAGCGGTAAGCGAATTGCGCTTCCTTGGCATGCTGGCCTTCACCATTGTCTTTCCCCTTTTTCTTAAATTTGGGCAAGCCCATAATCATGATGCCGGCCGGAATTAAAATGACCGATAGTAAAAAGGCAACCAACACACCAAATGCCGAAAAAATGCCGAAATATTTGACAGGATACACCTGTGAAGTCAACAAAGATATAAACCCTACCATGGTGGTTACGGCCGCCATCATAACCGGCTTCCACATTTCCTTGAGCATATTAATATTCGCTTCCAATGGCGTTATTCCGGGGTGCTCTTCCATATAATGGAATAAATGGCTATAGAGATGCACCCCGTAGGCAATTCCGATGGCAATGAGCATAACAGGGATCATTGTACTTACCGAATAAATGGGAATATGTAATACCGCCATGGCCCCGAAGGCCCAAATACTGCTCAATATAACGACCAGTAATGTCAGAAAGGTACTTTTGGCACTTCGTAAAAGAAGAAACAAGACAACAACGATGACCAGCACTACAATCGGCACCATGCGTTTCATATCTTTGGGCCCCAAATAGGCCAAGGTACCTTCCACAATGGGACGTCCAGCCACATAAACTTTTTCCGGACCTTGATATTTATCCGCCAATTTAAGAATTCGATGGTAAAAATCCTGGGTAAATACGTCATCCCCAATCCTGGCAATTACCACAGCAACGGTTTCGTCTTTGGATACCAGTTTTCCGTAAACCATATTATTGGTAATCACCTTTTGGCGTAACTCAGCTAAGGCCGCGGAGTCCTTGGGTACACGTTTGTAAAAACGCCGAACATCCAAGCCGCCTTCACTACCTACAATGTTATCTGCCGTATACAACGAGGTCACATCGCTTTTGTTAATTTCTTTCATCCTTTGCAATTCTTTAGTAAGCTTTTTAATCTTGCTGAGTGTACGGTAATTAAATACACCGTTGGTATCTTGCAAAGCGATGATAATACCGTCTTTAATATCAAACCATTTTTCGGCCTTATCACTGTAAATAAAAGCCGGATGGTTTTGAGGCATATACTTGTCCAAATTGGTTTCCATGCGTGAATTCTGTACCATTTTCACAAAAAGGAAAACAGTAATAACGGTAACACTAATCACCACAATCCACGGATGTTTAAGTGTTTTGGTTAGAAATTTCTCCATTGTTTAGGTCCCTTCTTGATTAAGTGTGAATATTCACTCACTTTTATGCTAAAAATTTTTCCTTTTTTCTCTACTTCCCCGCTTGAGGTGCGATCAATTTTTCTATGGTAAACCACAATTTTTGACCTTCATCGCGCAAATCAATGGTAAAGTCGGAAAGCCGCCAATGGGTTACAATCAAACGCAAGGCGCCGGTAATCATAAAAGCAACTTCCTGGGCCGGAATATCGGCACGAATTTCTCCGCTTTGTTGGCCCTGATAAATAATATCCACAATTACCTGTTGATTAGCCTTCATAACTTCGTAGATGCGTTCGGAGAGTCGCCGATCATTTCGAAACAGCTCTTCGGAAAAAATTACCGAGGCAATAGCCCGGTTGTGAGCGAAATAATCAAAACGTTTGAGCAACATGCTCTTCAACTTTTCCATGGCGCCTACATCCATCTCTTGCAAAAGGCGATTTATTTGAATTTTATTGTCATTGAACAAAGCCAAAATTCCCAACAGGATGTCCATCTTACTGGCAAAATGACGATAGA
>CAYYRE010000206.1:0-3040 GCA_964473895.1 uncultured Lentimicrobiaceae bacterium
TTTAAAGCCTACGATATACGGGGCGAATACGGAAAAGATTTAAACCGTGAAATGGTTTATCGCATCGGTTACTTTTTGCCGCAGGTTCTTCCGATGCAAAATATTTTGGTGGGAAGGGACGTGCGCCTTTCTTCCGGTGAGATGTTCGAAGCCCTTTCCGAAGGTCTTACCGATGCCGGGGTGGAGGTTACCGATGCCGGTCTGACCACAACCCCTATGGTTTACTGGGGTACTGGAAAATACGGGTTTGATGCCTCGGTGATGATCACCGCTTCGCATAATCCGAAAAACCATAACGGACTGAAAGTCTCTGCCAAAAACGTTTTGCCGGTAGGGTATGATAACGGATTGAAAAAGCTGGAAGAATGGGTGGTGTCCGGTGCAAAAACGGAAAAAAAATCCAAAGGTACTCTGACACGGCTGGATATGAAACCCGATTACCTTGCATTTTTGAACCGGTACAAAGAAAATTATGACGATTTACGCCTTACCATTGATTTTTCCAACGGGATGGCTTCACTTTTTGCAAAAGATTTATTCGGTGACCGGTATGTGGCGCTCAACGAAACTGCCGATGGTACTTTCCCGGGGCACGAGCCCAATCCGTTGGAGCCCGAAAACCAGGAACAGATCAAAGCGGCAGTAAAAAAACATCAAACAGACCTTGGGATTATTTTTGATGGCGATGCCGACCGGGTTATGTTTATCGATGAAAACGGTCAGTTTATTTCTCCCGACCTGATCATTGCTTTGTTTGCACATTACTTTTTAAAGGATTCGGCAAAAAAAGAAAAAGTGGTCCACGATATCCGTACCTCAAAAGCAGTGGGCGAATATCTTGCCAAATTCAATGCCGAAACGGTGATATGGCGGGTGGGCCGTGCTTATGGGGCTACCAAATTGCGTGAAGTGGATGGTATTTACGGCGGCGAATTGGCCGGGCACTATTATTTCCGCGATTTCTATTATTCCGACAGCGGTCTCCTCGCATCGTTAATTATGTTGGACATTGTAAAAAGCTTTAAAGACAAAGGCAAAACGGTCTCGGAACTGATTCGTGAGATTTCATCCTATGCCAATACGGGTGAAGTTAATTTTAAAATTGAACAAAAACAGGAAGCCATGGATGCAGTGGTCAACTATTTTAAAAACCAGGAAACCCCTACGGCTTTTTATGATTTTGATGGCTACCGGCTTGAATTTCCTGACTGGTGGTTCAATATCCGGCCTTCCAATACCGAGCCCTATCTCCGTTTTTTGGCCGAGGCGCAATCGCAGGCCTTGCTCGATGAAAAAACAAAAAAAGTATTCGAATTGCTGAAACCTTTTACCGAATGATTCTTTGAAACGCTGGTTAACCATATTACTGCTTTTCTCTTTTGTTGCCTTGCAGGCACAGGATTTGTCGGTGTATCCTGATACGCTGAACAAAAAGCGACTGGCAGTGGTGTACGGTACGGCGGGAGGCCTTTATGTGGCTTCGGTAAGCTGGCTTTACTTCGCCTGGTATAAAGGGTACGACATGACTTCCTTCCATATTGCCGATGACTGGGGCGAATGGATGATGAAAGATAAGCTGGGACATCTTACAACAACGTATCAGGTGGGAAATTACGGATATTGGAGCCTGCGCTGGGCCGGCGTGAGCGAGAAAAAAGCCATTTGGTTTGGAGGTACCTGGGGGCTTATTTATATGACGACCATCGAGTTTTTTGATGGCCTTTCGGCCGAATGGGGTTTTTCGCCCAGTGACATGGCTTTTAACACATTGGGTTCGGCCATGTTTATCAGCCAGCAGCTTTTGTGGCACGAACAGCGTTTCCGGTTGAAATTTTCCTATCATCCCACCGGTTATGCCCATTATCGCCCCGACCTGTTGGGTGAAACCCCGGCCCAGCGCATTATTAAAGATTATAACGGCCAAACCAATTGGATTTCAGCAAACATATCCTCTTTTTTAAAACCCGGCAACCGGTTTCCCAAGTGGTTGAGCGTTTCTTTTGGATATGGTGCCCGCGGGATGTTGGGAGCCTATGAAAATCCACCCGATTATCAAGGCGAACCTTTGCCCGATGTGAACAGAGTAGCCCGCTATTATCTCTCGGTGGATGTGGACTGGACACGTATCCCGACCCACTCAAAAGTGCTGCGGTTTGTCTTTAAAGCACTGAGTTTTGTAAAAATGCCGGCCCCTGCCATCGAATACAATAAAGAAGAGGGCATCCGGTTTTACGCCCTCTTTTTCTGATGTTATGAAACAGCGGATCATACTCTGGGATTGGAACGGAACACTACTCAACGATGTGGAACTGTGTGTGAACTGCATGAATATCCTGCTGGAAAAACGTCATCTGAAAAAACTGACACTGGAAAGTTATCGCCAGGTTTTTGGCTTTCCGGTGAAAGCCTATTATGCCAAAATCGGGTTTGATTTTTCCCGGGAAGATTTTTCCATACCGGCCAAAGAATTTATGGAGCTGTATCATCGGTTTTTACCGGAAACTGCACTGTTCCCCTGTGTGGAAAAAGTACTGGAGCACTTTAGGAAAAAAGGTTTTCGCCAGTTTGTAGTTTCGGCCATGGAACACAATAGCTTGGTGGAAACTTTAAAGAAAAGAAAAATTCTTTCCTATTTTGAGGATGTGTCCGGAATCGATAACATTTATGCCGGTGGAAAAACCGAGATGGCCCGTGCATTTATCCGGCGGAAAAACCTGCCTGCAGAAAAAATAATTTTTGTTGGTGATACATTACACGACAGGGAAGTGGCCCGTGTTTTGGGTGTCAAGTATCTCTTGGTCTCGGCAGGGCATCAGGCCCCCGACATCCTGTTAAAGCAAACGGCTCAAGTAGTTCCCCGACTCTCGGATACTCTTTTCTTGCTGAAAGACGGAGTACAAAAGGAGTTTTGACATTAAAGTTGTTTAAAGTTCGCCTGAAATATTGTTTTTAATGTATTATCAATCAGTAAATAAATACCGAAATTTCCCCTTCTTGAAGAGCCTGTCCCGTCTTACCGGGAGGTGTAGGGGTAGGTATA
>CAYYRE010000207.1:0-3033 GCA_964473895.1 uncultured Lentimicrobiaceae bacterium
TAAAAAGAAGCAATTTATTTAAATGGTTTTGCTTTGATTTTTACAAAGAAATATCCTTCCAGCACCTTTCCGAAGTAGTTCCTACGAACAAAATAAAATTTATTCGGGATGATTCGGTGGGATACCGGAGATTTTGCGCCCGGCTCCGAAGGAGTTCCTTTGGAAGATGGCAGCGGCAGCCCGTGGCAGACGGCCGCCTGGTTTTTGCGGGAAGGCGGAGGCTGACGGCAGGAAGACCCCGTACTGACCTGCAAAACCGGCCGCCGGCAACACGGCTATAGCGGACAGCCCGGCAGGCGCCCATAAAAAAAACCCGCACTTTCCAAATAGGAAAAATACGGGTTTGGGGTGCCCAAGATAGGACTCGAACCTACACGACCTTGCGGTCACTAGTCCCTGAAACTAGCGCGTCTACCAATTCCGCCACTTGGGCAAGTGGAACAATGTATGCGAATCATCAATGATGAATGTTTTTCTAAGAACGTTCTCTCTTTCATGCCATCCATCTTTTGACATTCATCATGCTCCTCGTGCCCAGAACAAGAGTCGAACTTGCACTCCCTAATCGGGAACATGGCCCTCAACCATGCGCGTCTACCAATTCCGCCATCTGGGCATTTAAGAGGGGGCAAAAATAGTAATCTTTTTTTTTGAAAAACAAATTTCCGAAAAAAAATTTTGACCTCAACCAAAGCTCGAAAAAGAGGTGTCAGGGGGAATCAAAATGGACAGAACGTGGGTATTTCACAGCAGACAGACGATAAAAAATTGATTTTCTGAAAAAGATTTATATTTGTTGCCGACTTTAAAATTGGTGATATGGTTCAAATAAAAAAAGTAGAAAGCAAGAAGGACTTGAATGCTTTTATTGACTTTCCTTACAAGCTTTACGCTGATGATGCACTTTATGTGCCCGATTTGAGGATTGTCCAGAAGGAAACACTGGATAAAAAGAAAAACCCGTTTTTCAAACATGCCGATGCCGATTATTTTATTGCCTTGGATGAAAGCGGAGAAGTTGTCGGTCGCATTGGGGCCATCACCAACGAAAATTATGTGAAACACTGGAATGAGAATTATGGATTTTTCGGATTTTTCGATGCGGTGAATGATCAGCAGGTCGCCAAAGCGCTTTTTGATGCGGCCCTGAGCTGGTTGAAAGAAAAAGGGGTTGAGGGTGTTTACGGTCCGATGAACCCTTCGACCAACGACACCTGCGGTACGCTTGTGGCAGGATTTGATACGCCGCCTTATGTGATGATGACGCATAACAAGCCCTATTACGATGATTTAATTCAATCGGCTGGTTTCCGCAAAAAAATGGATTTGTTTTCGTACCGGTTTGCGGTAAAAGATTTTCCGGAGCGTTATGTGCAGCTTGCCGATAAAATTGAGGAAAGACTCAACCGGGAAGGCATCACGATCCGGAATGCCAACTTTAAGAAAATCAAAGAAGAGGCAAAAAAATTACGGTTTATTTACAACAAAGCCTGGGAAAAAAACTGGGGTTTCATTCCCATGGATGAAGCGGAGTTTGATGCGCTGGCGCAGGAATTGAAGATGGTGACATCGGAAGACTTTGTATATATTGCCGAAGACAACGGGAAACCGGTGGCTTTTATTGCCATTTTACCCAACCTGAACGAAATTACCATCACCATCCGCAATGGCAAGCTGTTTCCGTTTAACTTCCTTAAACTGATCAATTTCAAGAAAAAGGTAACCAAAGGAAGGGTGTTGACACTCGGGCTCATTGACGGATACCGGCTAAAAGGCATTGACACGGTGATGTATGCCCGGTGTTACAGGGCCGCCAAAAAGAGAGGTTATGTGGAAGCGGAAGCCAGTTGGATACTGGAAAACAACACCATGATGAACCGGATCCTGAAAAATATCAACGCCGACCCGTATAAAACCTACCGCATTTATTCATTGGACTTTAAATAACCGACGCCCCTTGTTATGACGAAAGGAGAAAAAAAAAGGTTTAGCGTGATTGATGGGCTGAACCTGGGATTTGTGGGGGTTGTTTTTGTATTTTTTCTCTTCTCGCTCAAGCGAAATCCCTATCTGTTAACCCCATTGCTGGTACTGGGCTTTTCGGTGTCCCTGGTGGCCGGTGCCGTTGTTTTGCGTGGAAAACATTGGATAAAGTCGCCCGCCGGTTTTTGGCAAAAAGCAGGAAAAACTTACCTGGATTTTTATCCGTTGCTGTTCATGTTTGTCATTTTCGAGAGCTTTTTCATGATTCTGCCTTATTTCAACCCGCATGACTACGACCGGCAACTGGCGCAAATGGATTACCGGTGGTTTGGTGTTCATCCCACCGTTTGGATAGAGCAATGGATACGGCCCTGGCTGACTGATCTGCTGTACCTTGTCTATTTTATTTATTACCCATTTCCTTTATTTATTCTGGTTTGGCTCTATAAAAAAGGAAAATTTACGGCATTGGACCGGAGCATATTTTTGCTTCTTGTGGTGAATTACGGAGCATACATCACTTATTTTTTTGTTCCGGCCATGGGGCCGCGTTACTATGAGCCCATCATGCAGCTGCAAACCAAATCGCTCAACGGCATTTTCCTGGCCGTTCCCATCCGGAATTTTATCCATTTTTTCGAACCGAACAAATTCGATGCTTTCCCGAGCCTGCACATAGCGACAACGCTTACCACTTTGATCATCATGGCCAAATACAACAAGAAAATGTTTTTTACTTTTATTCCCCTGTTTTTGGGCATACTGGTGGCCGTCGTCTATTGCCGGTTTCATTATGTGGTGGATATTTTGGCCGGTGTTTTGTGGACCATTGTGGCCGTTTCGGTTGCCGGTTGGCTGTATGACCGGAAGTTTGCCAACAAGTTTGTACCGTATTGCGGGACAGAGCGATAGGCGCAGGATGAAATATTTTTACTGCTGATTAAATTTGTTTGACCGGAAAATATAAAAAAGCCATGAAAATTTTTGAAGGCATAACATTTGAAAAAAAAGACATCCATGTGTATGTGATGTTGCTCAGCGCTCCGGTTT
>CAYYRE010000208.1:0-3024 GCA_964473895.1 uncultured Lentimicrobiaceae bacterium
TTTTGTCATTTCCAGCAAAATCTTTTTCATCTTTTTCAACTCGTTTCCGTATCCGGTCCAATCGTCCTGTTTTAAATATTGTAGGGCTTTGTTGTAATGATTCAAAGCCTGACGGGCTTTCTCGGTATAACCCGGGACGGTAGTCAGCGTGGTCATGGCCGGTTTCAATCCCGTTGTATCACCCGAAAGGGTGGCATGAAAAACGGCACGTAGTGCCTGGTCAAGCGTCCGGCGCATTTCAATCTGTTCGGTGTAGGCCACAATCACCCTTTTGAGTTCGGGAATCTGTCCCTGTTCCGATTGCAGATAAACCGGTTCGACATAAATGAAAGAGTTTTTTATGGGAATAACCAACTGGTTGCCTTTGATGACTTGTGAACCTTGTTGTCCCCACAAAGTCAGTTCGGAAGAAATATCGGGTTTTTGGTTGATGCGTGCTTCGATTTGCATAGGGCCGTAAATCAGTTTGTCTTTCGGCAACGAATAAACAATCATCTTGCCGTAATTCGGGGCATCGCAGCGGGCACAAATCCAGGCCACCATGTTGTCTTTGTTGGAGGGGGTCAGCGGAAGCATCAAAATAAACTCTTCTTTCTTAGTGCCGGGCAGCCGCATGATGATGTAATACGGAAACATGTCCTGCTGTAGGTCGCTGTAAATCTCTTTGGGAATTTGCCAGTAATCTTCCTGATTATAAAACACTTTGGGGTCGGTCATGTGATAGACGTTGTACATTTTGGTTTGAATGTTAAACAGGTCGGTGGGGTAGCGGATGTGTGCTTTCAGAAATCCGGGCATGGCACTGTAAGGTTTGAAAAGTGTGGGGTAGATTTTCCGGAAGGTTTGAATCAGCGGGTCTTTCGGATCGATTACATAAAACGAAACATTGCCGTTATAAGCATCAATCACCACTTTTACCGAATTGCGGATATAATTCATCCCCCGTTCGATGGGATTTTGAAAAACAGGTTCCGAATAGGGAAACATGTTGGTGGTGGTATAAGCATCGTGAATCCAGTAAATGTGTCCGTCTTTTCCCACCACAGGATAAGGTTGCCGGTCGAACGACAGGAACGGCGCCAGTATTTTGTCGCGCAACATAATGTTGCGGTAAAACATGATACGGCTTTGCGGGGTGATATATCCCGTGAGTAAAATCTTAATATCCGAAAATTTCCAGGCATAAACCAGGCGACGGAAAATGGAAGATATCTTCACGCCCCCTTTCCCTTGGTAACTGGTATAAACATTCTGGTTCCCTTTGGGGTAATCAAATTCTTTGGCTTTGGTGTTGACAATGACATATTGGTTGGTTTCTTCCCCGTAATAAATGCCCGGTTGTTTTAATTTCAGTTTGGGTGTGGTGCTTACGGGGGGGATGTCCTGGACAATAAATTCGGGCATTCCGTTGGGCGTGATCTTGTTGACAGGGCTCATAACGATACCGTAACCATGGGTATATATCAGATGGTCGTTTACCCAGGTACGGGCCCGTGCCGGGATCTCCGAAAGAGGCAGTTCACGGGCACCGATGGCGACCTGTGTGTATTTATTAAAATGATAGCGATCTACTTGCACGCTGTTGAAGTCGTAATACAAACGAATCTCCTGTAACTGTTTGTAAGTCTGTATTAAAGGCCTGCGATCCCACAACCGGATGTTCTCGATGGTGTGCCGGTTCGCCAAAATGTCTTTATAGGTAATGTTTTGAGACACCGGAAAAGGTTTTACCTCTATTTTGTTTAACCCGAAAGCTTCCCGTGTCAGTTTGATGTTATTTAAGATGTAGGGGGTTTCTTTTTTTAGTTCATTGGGTTTTACCACATATTGTTCGATGAGCGAAGGGTAAATCCATACAAAACCGATCCACACCACTGCCCAGACACCGATACCGTAAAGCAGTATTTTCTTTTTTTTGTACAGCGGATAAAAAAACAACAGGAACGAAACCAGCAGGGTAAGCACCATGATGACTTCATAGGCCGGTATTTGTCCGTGTACATCCATATAACTGGGGCCGTAAGCCACCCCATTGGACGAATAGAGCAGATTATACAATTTCATGAGAAAGAGGGCCGAAATGCCCAATGCCAGAAATCCGCCCAGTTGAATCATGTGCTCTTTGACCCGGGCGGCCATACGGAAGCGGTTTGCCACGATGCCGAAGGCGTTATCGAGGTAGTAGGAAAACAAAACCAAACCGAAAGTGATGACTACCATAAAAAGATACCATCCGGTCAGAAATTGGTAAACAGGCAATTGAAAAATATAAAATCCGGCATCTTTTCCAAAAATCGGTTCGTGAATACCAAAGGTTGTGGGGTGTAAGAATTGTAAAAATTCGTTCCAGTGCCCCGAAGCCGATGATGCCATGATGATACTGAAGAAGCCAATGACGATTAGCCAGAACCAAAATACTTTTTTCCCGCGATAGACGGTTAAAATCAATTCGCGCGGGTCATCTTCCCGTAAAAACGGATTGTTCCGGGTAAGTTTTCCGCGGCGGAATGCAAGGTTTACATGCGCTGCGGCAAAAAGGGCAAAAACAGCAAAAAACAATGCAAAAGAGAGTACCTGCGATACGATCATCGTATCAAATACCCTGCTGAATCCCATGTTTTTAAACCATAACCAGTCGCTGTAATAGGTTACGAACAGCCCACTTAAATAGATCAGCGCAATCAACACGGCAGCGCCAATGATGAATCCTCTTGCTTTTTTCATTTTATATTTTTTTTTAATATTTATCCGGACAAAAAAGTTTCTTTTTACGAAAACCTTCAAAGGTAATGAAAATAAAGAGGTGAGCAACAAAAAATTTCTGCTGCTTTGCCGATGGGGCTATAGTGTATTAACCGGAGCTGTATGCATCGAAGCGAAAAACGTTATTTTTGCCTGCTATGGCACTATGGGACTATTTTTCGAAGGATGAAGACAAACGGGCAAGGTTTATTTTCGACTTGATTGCTCCGGCTTATTTTTTGATTGACCGCGGGACACAGGCCCATTACCGGAAAATGGCGA
>CAYYRE010000209.1:0-2999 GCA_964473895.1 uncultured Lentimicrobiaceae bacterium
TTTCCAAAAGACTTTCGATAATCCGGGGGAAATAACGGTATTCGAGCCGGTGGATTCTCCCGGCAAGGGTTTCCGGAGTATCATCAGGTAAAACAGGAATTTCTTTCTGAAAGAGAATTTGTCCTTCATCATAATGGGCGTTTACATAGTGAATGGTTATGCCGGTTTTTTTCTCGCCGGCGGCAAGTACCGCCTCGTGAACATATTTTCCGTACATCCCTTTGCCGCCATAGGCCGGAAGCAAAGCCGGATGAATGTTGATGATCTTTTCCGGAAATTGAACAATGAATTCTGCCGGAATTTTCCATAAAAAACCGGCCAGTACAATAAGGTCAGGTTGCAAAACCTTCATGCGCCGGATAAGATCCGCCGGATGAAGAAAATCATCCCGCGAGAGGAAATAAACCGGGACATCCAACTTTTGCGCCCTCCGGATGACACCTGCCTGCGAATTGTTGGTAAAAACAGCCGTGACACGGGCCGGCTTATCTTTCTGAAAATACCGGATAATGTTCTCGGCATTGCTACCGTTGCCCGAAGCAAAAAGTATGATTTTCTTTTTCCGGTTCGCCATCGTTAACAGAGAATTTAAAAGACAAAGTTACTACTTTCCTTTTTCGTTGGGTATCCCGGGAAATATTCATGAAAATAAAAAATTAAAAAGCCTTTGGCTTACCCCTTTAAAGCTTGTTTTTTAAATACTTACAACCACCGGGGTGGCGGGGTGTTATCTTTTTTTTGCTTTTTATTTCATTAATGCATTACTTTGCACCCTGTTTAACTAAAAAAATTTAATCATATGTCAGACGTACGTTCAAAAGTTGTCAGCATTATCGTTGACAAATTAGGAGTAGAAGAAAGTGAAGTGACCAATGAAGCCAGCTTCACCAACGACTTGGGAGCCGATTCTCTTGACACAGTTGAATTGATTATGGAATTTGAAAAAGAATTCAACTTATCTATTCCTGACGAAGAAGCCGAAAAAATTGAAACAGTGGGTGATGCTGTAAAATACATTGAAGATCACCTCTAAAACAAGGAGAACATTTTTATGCAGTTAAAGCGAGTTGTTGTTACAGGTATTGGTGCAATTACTCCTGTCGGTAATACTGCAAAAGCGTTTTGGGAATCGTTGTTGCTTGGAAAAAGCGGGGCGGTTCCCATTACGCACTTTGATGCGTCAAAATTTAAAACCCAGTTTGCTTGCGAGGTAAAAGATTTTGATCCCAAGCAGTTTTTTGACAGGAAAGAAGCGCGCAAATATGACCGTTATGCCCAGTTTGGCATGGTGGCTGCGGCTGAAGCCGTGGAAGATGCCGGTCTGTTGGGTGATGGTGTGGACAAAAACCGGGTAGGGGTTATCTGGGCATCCGGCATTGGCGGGATCCAAAGCTTTCATAACGAAGTAAAAAACTTTGTTACCGGCGATGGTACTCCGCGCTACAACCCGTTTTTTATTCCGAAAATGATTGCAGATATTGCCGCCGGGCATATCTCCATAAAATATGGTTTCCGGGGACCCAATTTTGCCACCGTTTCAGCCTGTGCCTCTTCGGCCAATGCCCTGGCAGATGCATTTAATTACATCCGGCTGGGAAAAGCCGATGCGTTTATTGCAGGGGGATCCGAGTCAGCCATTACACAGGATGGCGTGGGCGGATTCAACGCCATGCATGCCATTTCTACCCGTAACGATGATCCTGCCACCGCATCACGTCCTTTTGATAAAGACCGTGACGGTTTTGTGATTGGCGAAGGCGGCGGCGGTCTGGTTTTTGAAGAATTGGAACACGCCCTCAAACGCGGGGCAAAGATTTATGCCGAAGTGGCCGGAACCGGACTTTCGGGCGATGCGTATCATATGACCGCTCCCCACCCGGAAGGACTCGGCGCTTACCTTTGTATGAAAGATGCGCTGCAGGATGCCGGACTGGAGTTGAAAGACATACACCACATTAATACCCACGGCACCTCCACACCGGTGGGCGATGTGGTAGAACCCAAAGCCATTGTAAACCTTTTCGGAGAACACGCCTATCAAATCAATATCAATTCCACCAAATCCATGACCGGTCATTTGCTGGGCGGAGCCGGGGCCATTGAGGCCATTGCCACCTTATTGGCAGTGAAATACGACATTGTGCCCCCCACCATTAACCATTTTAACGATGACCCGCAAATCGACGGTAAACTAAACTTTACTTTTGGGAAAGCAGTGGAACGGGAAGTTTTTGCTGCCCTGAGCAACACCTTTGGGTTCGGCGGACACAATGCTTCCATCATATTTAAAAAATTCAAAAAGTAAGACACATTTTGTCGGTCAGAAACTTTCTGAGAGCATATTTCTCATCCCACCGGGAAATGCGAAAAGCCATAAAAAATATTTTCGGGTTTTATCCCGGAAATATTTTTTTGTATAAACAGGCCTTACGCCACCGGTCAGCCAGCCTCCAGCACAAAAGCGGTTCACGCATCAATAACGAACGGCTCGAATACCTGGGCGATGCGGTCCTCAGTCTTGTGGTGGCCGAATACCTCTTTCGCCGGTTTCCCTTCGAAAACGAAGGCTTTCTTACCGATATGCGCTCTAAAATCGTTAGCCGGGCTTCACTGAACAAGCTGGCAGATAAACTGGGGCTAAAACACTTTATGCATTTTTCCAATACGGATGCCCGTCTTATGAAATCGGCCGGCGGCGATGCTTTTGAAGCTTTTATGGGTGCTCTTTACCTCGACCGGGGATATGATTTTGCCAAAAAAATTATCATCCGGCGTATCCTCGACGTCCATTTCGATTTGGACCAACTGGAACATTCTGAAATCAGTTACAAAAGCAAATTCATCGAGTGGGCACAAAAAAACAAAAAGGATTATCACTTTCAGGTAATAAAAGAAAAGAACTCGCAAAACAGAAAACAGTTTAAGGTGGGGCTTTTTGTAGAAAACAAACTCATGAGCGAAGCTTTCGACTATACCATTAAGGGAGCGGAAAATCTGGC
>CAYYRE010000210.1:0-2992 GCA_964473895.1 uncultured Lentimicrobiaceae bacterium
CGGCAGCATCCATCCATTTTACCGGCCCCAAAGTCCCACTTTCGTAGCAAAGCATTGCTTCAAAGCCTTTCAAAGGGTCCGTAATTTTGTTTACCTTTGTGCCAAATACCTGTACAATGTTACGGTTGACAAACATACATCCCAAATCCATCTTTCTAAATATCAAAGAAAGAGATCGATTCTGCTGATCTGCATTTCTCCTTTTTTCAGATCAATTTTCCTGTTTTTTCAATTTTTAAAAATCTTTTAAAATGGAATTACCTTTTGCAGAATCCTATAAAATTAAAACCGTTGAATCTATCCGGAGAAGTACCCGCGAAGAGCGTACCCGTTGGATAAAAGAAGCCAAATACAACCTGTTTAACCTGCGCAGCGATGAGGTCTTTATCGACCTGCTGACCGATTCGGGAACCGGTGCCATGAGCGACAAGCAATGGGCGGCCATGATGCTTGGCGACGAAAGCTATGCCGGTTCTTCCTCTTATTATAACCTGAAAAATGCCGTTCGTGACATTACCGGTTTCCCCTATTTTTTACCCACCCACCAGGGCCGTGCGGCTGAAAATGTGTTGTTTTCGGCCATGATCAAGGCCGGGGATATTGTTCCCGGAAACTCTCACTTCGACACCACCAAAGGCCATATCGAGTTCCGGAAAGCCCATGCCATCGACTGTACCATTGACGAGGCCTTCCACACCGAGCTGGATCATCCTTTCAAAGGAAACATCGACCTGAACAAGCTCGAAGATGTATTGAAAAAATATCCCCGCGAGCGTATTCCCCTGATTATGGTGACCATTACCTGCAACTCTTCCGGCGGACAACCCGTTTCCCTCGCCAACATGAAAGCTGTGAAAAAGCTGGCTGACCAATACGGTATTCCGGTCTTTTTCGACTCGGCCCGCTTTGCCGAAAATGCCTATTTTATCAAATTGCGCGAAAAAGCGTATCACGACAAATCCATTCGTGAAATTGCCCGGGAGATGTTTTCGTATGCCGATGGGATGACCATGAGCAGTAAAAAAGATGCCATTGTCAACATGGGCGGGTTCATTGGTTTTCGCAACCGTGAAATTTATGAAAAAGCCACCACCTTCAATATCATGTTCGAAGGGTTTATCAACTACGGCGGCATGTCGGGACGCGACATGAACGCCCTGGCACAAGGACTTTACGAGGGAACCGAGTTCGATTATCTCGAAACCCGGATCAACCAGGTGGCTTATCTCGGGAAACAGTTGCGCAGTTACGGCATCCCCACACAATACCCTTTCGGCGGGCATGCTGTTTTTATCGACGCCAAACGTTTTTTGCCCAACCTTCCCAAAGAACAGTTTGTGGCACAAACCCTCGGCGTGGAGCTCTACCTCGAAGGGGGGGTCCGCGGTGTGGAGATCGGCACCCTGCTGGCCGACCGTGACCCCGACACCCGTCAAAACCGCTATCCGGAGCTGGAGTTGCTGCGCCTGGCCATTCCCCGCAGGGTGTACACCAACAACCACATGGATTACGTGGCCGCTGCAGTGATCAACGTTTTCGACCGCCGCAAGTCCATTACCAAAGGTTTTAAAATTGTCAAAGAGGCCCCCATTTTGCGCCATTTTACCGTGGAACTCGATAGGATCTAAAAAAAACGCCCGCTCTTGATTTTTGATTTTTTTGGCTGCCCGGGCGGGCTTTCCGTTATAGTCCTCACGGCGTGGGCAGTTCAGCTATGTGGCGGGCGGGTGCTTCTTTCGTCGCACCGCCCGCCAAAGCTTCACAAGCCCCCGCCGCTGCGGGCTGCCACTCCAATCCCTGGCAGTTTCCGATCAAAACACCCTGACAAAAACAAGCAGTTTTTATCCCCCGTAACTGTTTTCCTCAATATCTTTGAGCATGTTCAGGTAATTCCGGTAGCGAAAACCGGGGAAAGTACCGTTTTCCACCGCTGCCCTGACAGCACATCCCGGCTCTTTCAAATGAAGACAATCGGAAAACCGGCATTGGTCCATCAAAGCCCTGATTTCCGGAAACCGGTGTCCCAATTCCTTTTTTTCGAACCCAACCAATCCGAATTCTTTAATGCCCGGTGTGTCAATGATTTCACCGCCAAACACCAGAGGAAACATTTCGGCAAAAGTAGTGGTATGTTTTCCTTTGCGATGGGCTTTTGATATTTCTCCTTCCTTCAGGTTTAAAGACGGATCGATGGCATTGATCAGGGCCGATTTTCCTACGCCGGAGTGTCCCGAAAGTAAACTGACTTTGTGTTGTAATCTTTTTTTGAAATCTTCGACATGGAAACCGGTTTTGGCCGAAGTCACCAAACAGGTGTATCCGGCCGCTGAATAGACTTCAAGATACTCATCCAGTTGTTCGGTCAGCGTTGCGTCATACAAGTCAAATTTATTGAAAACCAGCACGGCAGGGATGTGATAGGCTTCTGCCGTTACCAAAAAGCGGTCGATAAACCCGGTGGAAGTACGGGGATGTGCCAACGTAACAATCAAAATGGCCTGATCCAGATTGGCGGCAATAATATGGGAAGCTTTTGAAAGGTTGGTGGCTTTGCGGATAATGTAATTCTTTCGCTCATGGATGTGGACAATCACCCCCGTTTTCGGTTCCTGTCCGGGTTTCAGGTCTACCCGGTCTCCCACGGCAAGCGGATTGGTGGTGCGGATGCCTTTGATTTTAAACCGGCCTTTCAGTTTGCAGTGCACCAGTTCGCCATCGCCGGTTTTTACCACATACCAGCTTCCGGTAGAACGCACCACTACACCGGTTATCTCGTTACTCATGAAAAATGGTAATGTTTTTTCACGGCGGAACGGATGTCCCAAACACATTCCAGTCCGTCCTCAAAGGTGACAAAATCACCCGGTTTCAGGGTAAAGTTGCCCTGTTTGGTTTCGATAACCACATCCCCTTCAAGAATGTAACATTGTTCTTCGCCATCATAAGTCCAAGGAAAACGGGAGACCTCTTTTTCCCATACGGGCCAGTTCCG
>CAYYRE010000211.1:0-2816 GCA_964473895.1 uncultured Lentimicrobiaceae bacterium
AATTTCGTCTTCTCCCGTTTTTTTCCGCCATTATTTTCCTCTTCCGGAGGTTTTTCTTCTGCTTCTTTTTCTTTCTGTATGTGGGCAACTTGCGATTTTACGGCACCGGTTTCCCCAGCTGTGGGCTCCTGCTCATCGTCCAATTCTTCGTGTTTCTGTGGCGGTTCATAAGGCAATGGATCCAGCAGCTTAATCTTCCTTACCTCTTTGTTGGTCAGCCTTTTCCCTTTGGCCCGGAAACTTTTCACTCCGATAAAATCGGCCAGCAGAACAATTTCCGACACCATCTCCTGGCCATTTTTGGTTTTTATTTCCATTTCGATGCGAGGCAGGTAATCCAACGAAAAAAGGACCAGCCGCGTTCCTTTGGTATCGGGAATAAAAGCGTATTTACGATCCGTTCCGGTTTCCGGATCAATGGAAAACCGTTTGACATAATAAAAGCCTTGTTCTCCATCAAAATAAACGGCCGTTATCACTTTTTGCGGATCAAATTTTTCAATATGCACCATTTCATCATCAAAATGGGTCGACAGGTCATATCCTGTCAGCTTCAATTCGCCGGTGGACATAAGGGTCAGTATTTTATCATCGCCTTTGAAAGCGCCGAGGTAAGTCCCTCTTTCATCGCTGTTCAGCCGGCGCACGGTATCATCATACCAGATATCCAGCGCCCCGAGGGTGGAAACACCTTCTTCGCGTTTTGTTATGTTACGAACAGGTATTTTACTGAGGATATTGCCCTGTGAGGAACGCCCTTTGATGGCCAGTTCTTTAAAGTCAAAATCGAAATGCGTTTTTTTCATTTTGGGCCTGGGCCGCAGGTTCACCCGTATGACTTCCGCCTCACCGTTGGGGTTTGCCGAAAAATAAACCACTTTGGAATCTTTCGTCCCACGGGTCAATACATACTCTTTGTCGCGTGTCACCCCTTTTACGGCAAACCGCTTGACATAATATTTTCCCTGACGTCCATCCCGGTACACCATGTTGTAAATGGTACGGTCATCGTTCTTTTTAAAGACATCGATATGGATCACTTTTTTGCCCACGAACACTTTGGGGGCCACTTTGGTCACCACAAAAGTACCGTCTTCCCTGAAAACGATGATGTCATCAATATCGGAACAATCGGTAACATACTCGTCTTTTTTCAATCCGGTACCGGCAAAACCTTCTTCCCGGTTGACATACAATTTTTGGTTGGCCACCGCCACCCGGTTGGCCTGAATGGTATCAAAATTGCGTATCTCGGTCCTGCGCTCACGTCCTTTACCGTATTTCTTTTTGATTTGCTTAAAATAGTTGATGGCATAATCCACCAGGTGTTCCAAATGGTTTTTCACCTCTTCCATCTCCTCTTCCACCTTTGCAATCTGCTCTTCCGCCTTAAAGGCATTGTATTTCGAAATCCTTTTAATTTTGATTTCGGTAAGGTGTATCAAATCATCCCGGGTTACCTCGCGGCGCAATAACTTTTTAAAAGGTTCCAAACCTTTATCAATGGTGGAAAGTACACATTCCCAGGTTTCACATTGTTCGATGAGTAGATAAAGCCGGTTTTCGATAAAAATTTTCTCCAGCGAAGCATTGTGCCATTGGTCTTCCAGTTCACTTAAACGGATATCCAGCTCCTGTTTCAACAGCGAAACCGTCCGGTCGGTATTCGCCCTCAAAATTTGCTTTACCGAAATAAACTGCGGACGACCATCCAAAATAACACAGGAATTAGGCGAAATACTCATTTCGCAATTGGTAAAAGCATACAAGGCATCAATGGTTTGGTCGGGCGACACATTGGAAGCCAGGAAAATGACAATTTCCACATTTTCGGCCGTATTGTCATCGATTTTTTTAATCTTTATTTTTCCTTTGTCGTTGGCCGCCACAATGGAATCGATGAGCGATGAAGTGGTTGTATAATAAGGTATTTCGGTAATCACCAATGTTTTTTTATCCCGTTGGCTGATCTTGGCACGTACCCTTATTTTTCCGCCGCGCATTCCTTCGTTATAGCGCGACACATCAATCATGCCACCGGTCAGGAAATCGGGATAGAGCTCAAAATCTTTTCCTTGCAGGTGACGTATGGAAGCATCTATTAATTCGTTGAAGTTATGGGGCAGGATTTTGGAAGCCAGCCCAACGGCAATACCCTCAACACCTTGTGCCAGCAGCAACGGAAACTTCACCGGAAGGGTTACCGGTTCTTTGTTACGGCCATCGTACGAAAGCTTCCACCGGGTGGTTTTCGGATTAAAAACCACCTCTTTGGCAAAGGCGGAAAGCCGCGCTTCGATATACCGGGGGGCTGCCGCACTGTCTCCGGTGAGGGTATTTCCCCAGTTACCTTGTGTATCGATGAGCAACTCCTTTTGTCCGAGCTGCACCAGCGCATCCCCAATGGAGGCATCGCCGTGGGGGTGAAACTGCATGGTATGTCCGATGATATTGGCCACCTTGTTAAAACGGCCGTCATCCAACCGGCTCATGGCATGCAATATCCTTCGCTGCACCGGCTTTAGCCCATCGGCAGCTTCCGGCACTGCCCGCTCCAAAATAACGTAGGAGGCATAGTCGAGAAACCAGTTCTCATACATGCCGTTTAAATGCAGGTGTCTGTATTCCTCTTTCTGTTCTTTTTCGCCGGGTGTATTTTCTATGTTTTCGTTATCAGGCAATTGTTGCTCTTCCAAACCATCCATGAATCAGATCCTTCTTTAAAAAATTATCAAACAGTCTGTTTCCCTTGCATATTCGCGCAGACGCATGCTTCAAACCGTTTTTAAGGTGCGAAGATAAGAAAAGGTAAGAAA
>CAYYRE010000212.1:0-2803 GCA_964473895.1 uncultured Lentimicrobiaceae bacterium
ATTGCTTTCTCCCAAAAGCGGACGGCAAAAGTAACAAAGTTTTTTGTCTATCCAACAACAGCTATCAAAAAAAATTGAAAATTTTAGCAAAATCTTTTCATGACACTGCTTACTTGTTGAAAGTCAATTTTATCCTGAAGAAATACTTTTACAAAAATATTACCGGGTGAAGACCATTTCGTTTCCGTGCGACAAACGCTCATTAAAATAATAGCCTTCTTCATCAAAAAACTTTAAACCTTCGGTATCCGTAATGCGGTTTTTTATCACATAACGGGCCATCAGCCCACGTGCTTTTTTAGCATAAACCGTTATCATTTTAAAACCATCTCCACGGGATTCTTTAAACACGGGTGTCATTACACGCGCTTTTAAAGACCGGATGTCGATACTCCGGAAGTATTCTTTGGAGGCCAAATTGAGCAGGAGGGTGTCTTTTTGCGCATCAAGAGCCTGACCAATGGCCCGGGTAACGGCAGTTTTCCAATAGACATACAGATTATCGTATCCTGCCGGAGAGAAAGCCCCTCCTATCTCAAGCCGGTAAGGCAAAACATAATCCAGCGGACGCAAAACACCGTAGAGACCCGAAAGGATCCGCAGGTGTTCGCAGGCAAAGCGGAAATCATCCTGGTCAAAACCATCTGCCTGTAATCCACGGAAAACTTCCCCCTGATAAGACAGCAATGCCGGGACACCTTCTTTGTCATGCCTTTTTTCTTCCCATTGTTGGAAGCGTCCGAAGGTTTGTTCTGCCAGTGCCGGACTGATTTTCATAAGACGTGAAAGTTCAGAAACAGAAAGTTCTTTCAACTCCTTTACCAGCAGGGCGGCTTTGTCCAAGTACTGCGGCAAAGTTTTTTCAGGAAAACGTCCCGGAAAGTATTCCCGCATGGTTTTGGCCGGAGAAAGAATCAGTAACATATTTTTATTCTTTTTATTTATTCGTTTTTTCAGCGACTGACCGCTTTAACCGTTTATCCAGGACACGGCGTATCCACAAAGGTAATTGGCGGTACGGATATACCTTTCCGGTACGGGAATCGGTTACCGAATGGCGGCTGAAATCAATCAAACGGGTTTGTAACGTCGAATCCACCACAACCGCCAAAGGATTATTATGAAATGTAGGCATGTATTCGCTACAGGTAACCATTCGATGGACATGGGCAGTATCCAACAACGAAATCCCATCAATACTGTATTGCGGTTTCATTCCCATAAGCTGTAGCATGGTGGGAAAAATGTCCGCCTGGGAAACCAGCTGTTTTTCTTTATTCATCAGGATTTTGTATGCCAAACTATCACCCGCAGGGGGAAAGGCAATCAACGCATTATGAAAAACATCCGGAGTAAAGTTATCATTAAACCGGCCGTTCAGACCTCCGAAATTCTGCCCATGGTCAGGTGTAAAAAACATAAACGTCCCGGGGAACCGCCGGTTTAAAAACCGGTAAAGACGCGTCAGATAAATATCGGTAACAACCAAAGTATTGTCAAAAGCATTGGTACAGTTGGGGGAATCTTCGGGTAAAAAGCGCTTTAAGCTGTCAGGAGAATGAATATTGTAGGGATAATGGCTTCCGTCCATTTGGACAACCAGCAAAAAAGGAGAGCCGTACTGTTTTAAAAAATGGAAAATATGTTTTAACATAATCAAATCGTCCACCCCCTTGTGAACATCCACATGACTGCTGAAAAAGTTTCCATCTTCGAGTAGATCCAGACTTTTGTCATCGAAGAGCGCCCCGAGTTTTCCCCAATGCAGATCCTGTGCCGACAGAAAAAGGGTATGATAGCCGGCTGCCTTGGCATAATCGAACAATGAGGGATAGGCAAAAAAGGCTCCTTCCGGATCAGGTCCCTCCAAACCCACCAACATATAAGGTACGCTCAATCGCGTTTTATTTCCAATGGATACCGCTTTTTGATATGGGATAATTTGATGCACCTTATATAAAGAGTCGAGCAACGGGGTTGTTTTCCGGTGGTAACCATAAAGGCTCATATGCGACAGCACTTGTGACTCACCCACCACAAAAACCAGATCGGGAAGTTTCTTTTTGTGCAAAACAGGGGATATACCGGCACGGTGGGCCCTCATGTTATGCTCTCTGCCGGCAATGATTTTTGATGCCAGATTATCGTAAAACGCTACTGTACTGTGCTGAAAAAAGTCAACACCGTACCAGTGTAAAGTAAGAAAAACCGAAAAACCGATATAAACAAGGAATGCAGGCAATAAAACCCATTTGCGCTGCGGCCGTGAACGATAGATTACCTTCCCCGCTATCAAAACTACCACCGTAAGAAAGACAGAGGCCCACCAGTGAATATTGGCCGCACCGGTATCCAAGGCCATACGGGTTGAATCGAAAAAAATCCCAAATTCGGATGGTGAAATAAACTTTTTGTAAACCAAAAAGTAATTCGCCTGCAAGAACATGGGAATCAGCAACAATACGATATATAAAAACCAAAAGAGTATTTTCCGCCTGACAAAAGACAATATGTACAACAATCCCAACAATGCCATTGCCGACATGAGATAATTGGCAAGGAAACGCAAACCCGAGATATTATGAGACAGCCACAGCGGCCCACGAAATGCCAAATCAGTGATCAGCAACAAACCCCATCCCCACCACAAACCGGAAATTTTGTTTTTTTTCATTCTTCGTTCTATTCATTATCAGATAAAAGAACAGACAAAAGTAGGGATTATTGTTTGGCCTTCTTTTTAAAAAATGAAGTTGTTTAAAGTTTACAAAACGAAATTTTGCTAAGAACTTGATCAATCAGC
>CAYYRE010000213.1:0-2743 GCA_964473895.1 uncultured Lentimicrobiaceae bacterium
TTTCCCAAAACCTGAATGCCACTTTTTTGATGAAAAAGATGGGAATAACCGTGTAACTTTTCCGGATTTTACAAACTAAAGTTGTTTAAAGTTCGCCTAAAAATATTGTTTTAATATATTATCAATCAGCAAATAAATACCGAATATTCCCCTTTTGGAAGGGGTGTAGGGGTAGGTATATAAAAAAGATATTTATTTGCTGATGGATCAAGTTCTTAGCAAAATTTCGTTTTGTAAACTTTAAACAACCTCACTTTAAACAACTTCACCTCTTACAACCTGTACAGTATTACCTTTTGCTGTAATTTGGAACAATTACAAATTTATCGGGCTCAGGGGAATATTATTGTGAAAGACCTAATTTTGCTTTTCCTAAACCAAAAACCCGGCATGGACAAGCTTATCAAACGTTTTGTTTATTTTGTTTTTTCCCTGTTGTTTTTCAGTCTTTCGGTTCGGGCACAACATGCACAACCCGATACCCTTCATGCATTGCCGGTTTCGCAAAAAATCACCCTCGACGGGCGTTTGAACGAACCGGCATGGCGCCGCGCACAAAAAATATCCAACTTTACCCAGCGCGAATTGCATGAAGGCCAGCCGGCTACCGAAAAAACGGAAGTGGCGGTTTTGTATGATGCCAAAAACCTGTACATCGGCGTTTGGTGTTACGACGATGCACCGGATAAAATTGTGGCAGGACAAATGAAACGTGATTTCGACTTTTCAACGGATGATAACTTTCAGGTTGTTATTGATACTTATGGCGACAAACGAAACGGTTATCTTTTTATTACCAATCCCAATGCGGCCCGGGCCGATATGTTGATTTCGCGAAACGGGGAAAGTACGAATGCTTCGTGGGACGGCGTGTGGAACGTGAAAACCACCCGAACGGCGCAGGGCTGGTTTGCCGAATTTGAAATCCCGTTTTCCACCTTGCGTTTTACACAGGGAAAAACACAAGTGTGGGGCATAAACTTCGAACGGAATATACGGCGCAAACGGGAACAGGACGACTGGCAGGGATGGTCGCGTAATGCCAGCATCCGGCAGGTTTCCAAAGCCGGCTTTTTGGTGGGCATCACGGGTAAGGGCAAAACCTCACTCATTGAATTAAAACCTTACGGTATTACCGGATTGCAAATGCAAAAAGGGGAAAATCCAAAGTTTACCTGGAATGTGGGGGGCGATGTGAATTATCTTGTGACGCCTACCCTCAAACTGAACCTTACCCTCAACACCGATTTTGCCCAGGTTGAATCGGACCGGATGCAGGTAAACCTGACACGGTTTTCGCTTTACTATCCCGAAAAAAGGGAATTTTTCCTCGAAGGAAAAAACTATTTTAATTTCGGATTGGGTCACAGCACCCAGCCTTTTTATTCGCGGCGTATCGGCCTCGCCCCCGACCATTCCACCATCCCCATTATTGCCGGCGTGCGTATGATGGGGAAAACAGGCAAAACTTCCATAGGTGCCATGAGCATCGAAACAGCCAAAAAAGACACCCTTCCCGCTACCAACTATTCTGTGGTGCGCGTGAAACAGGATATTTTTAAAGAATCCAGTGTGGGGGTTATTGCCGTCAGTAAACTCGAACCGGGAAAGCAAAATATTACTTACGGTGCTGATTTTAACTATTTTAACTCCCACTTTAAAGGAAACAAAAACATTGCTTTCGGGGGAGCAATCGCCCAAAGTTATACCTCCGATCAACCCCAAAAAACGGGTCTGGCCAGCCGCCTCTTTTTTGATTATCCCAACGACTTTATCGACTTTTCGGCGGTATGGGACCGCTCCGGAGAGGGGTTTAACCCCGAAGTGGGATACCAACGCCGGAGGGCTTACCAAATGTATAATGCCGACCTCAGGATAAAACCCCGGCCCAAAAAACATCTCCGTTTTTTTCAGCAGTTTTATTTTAAATTGTTTGATTTCAATTGGTACGTGGACGATGTAACCCATCAATTACAGTCGTTTTGGTCCGAATTCCGTCCGCTGGGATTTACAACCCGCAGCGGCGAATATTTCGAGTTTAATATCCAACGAAAAGCCGAAAATCTTACCGAAGATTTTAATATCTACGATACCATTGTCATCCCAAAAGGTGAATACTGGTTTACCGATTGGGAGTTGCAGTTTGCCACTTACCGCGGACGGAAAGTGTATGCGGAATTTTTTTCCAATTGGGGCGGTTTTTACGACGGTAGCCGGACGATGCTTTCGGGCCGGCTGAATTGGCAAATCTCAAAACATATCCGCATCAGCGGCGACTATTCACACCAAAATGTTTTTTTACCCGGCGGCGACTTTGTGGTGCAGGAAGTGAGCGGCCGGATGGATTTTGCCGTCAATCCCGACCTGTTCGGCTCGTTGTTTGCCCAATGGAACAACGAAGAAAACGAAGTGCTTATGAATTTCAGGGTAAATTGGATCCCCAAGCCCGGAACCAATTTTTACTTTGTGGTGAACCAGGGTTACGATACCCAAAACCACCATTTTGATACCAAATATACCACGGTTCAGGTAAAACTTATCTGGCGGTTTGTGATGTGACCGTGTGTTCCCAAAATAGGCTAACATTTTAGTGTTCATGAATCTTTCGCCCTGGGAAAAGAGATGCTCTTCTGTGGTGGTGTAACGTATCAGGAAACAAAAACACCCGTCCCTATCGCGAGGAGGTATGACGAAGCCTGTCTGACTGCGCATAGCCAGGCAGGCGATCTCATGTAAAATGGTC
>CAYYRE010000214.1:0-2705 GCA_964473895.1 uncultured Lentimicrobiaceae bacterium
CTTCCAAAAGGGGAATATTAGGTATTTATTTGCTGATTGATCATGTTCTTAGTAAATTTAGTCTTGTAAACTTTAAACAACTTCATAGAAAAAATTCCTTTAAATTTTTTTAACGTTTGTAAAATACAGGATTTTATTATCTTGCGGCACTTTTTTATTAATAATCTTAAAATCTGCTTAGAACGATGAAAACAGTAGTAAAGTCTGCTCTTCTTGTGGGGCTCATGATGTTGGGTATGGGTGTATTTGCCCAATCGCTTACCGATGCCGGACAAACTTTTAATGATGGAACGGCCCAATACAAGGCCAGAAACTTTGCGCAAGCCGTTAAGTTGTACGAACAGGCATTGAAGATGTGTAAAGCCATTGGCCCGGATGCCGCCGACCTGCAATCGCAGGTGGAAACGCAGTTGGGGAATTCCTATTTCTGGAACGGTATTTCGTTGTACAAAGCCAGAAAATTCGATCAGGCTGTTGCCCAGTTAAAAAAAGCCAAATCATTTGCGGCTTCAACCCACAACGATAAAATCAAAAACTACGCCCACACCTATATTGCCCGTGTGTATTCTTCCAAAGGGTTGACCATGATCAAACAAAAGAAACTGGATGAAGCGGCTGCCCAGTTTGCCCTCGCACTGAAAGAAAAACCCGACTGCTACAATGCCTATTACGGCAAAGTTTTGTTGGATAAAGAAAAAAACGATTTGTCCGCCATGATGGCAGCCACCGACCATCTATCCCAAATGGCCGCATCCAATGCCAAAGCCGGCAAAAGATATAACCAGGCAAAATATGTTACTTTTACTACTTTGCTTAATGCCGGTGCGGAACAACTGCAAAAATCCAATGCCGCCAAAGCCTTGGTTTTCCTGAACGATGCCAAAAAATACGGCAAAGCCAATGCCGATCTTTATTATTATTCGGCCGTGGCCAATCTCAGCCTGAAAAAATATGATGCCGCCATTGCCGATGCCAAAAAAGCCATTTCCATGCAAACAAGCGAAAAATCGGATATCTATTTCACGCTGGGACAAGCCTATCAGAAAAAAGGTAACAAAGCCGCTGCCTGTAGCGCTTTTAAACATGTGGTGAAAGGGCCCAACGTCAAAGCAGCCCAATACCAAATTAAACAAGTGCTGAAATGTAAATAAACCTTTATTCCGCAAGGATAAAAAAAACGGGATGGTGGTAACCATCCCGTTTTTTGTTTTTATCCCATCCGGTTGGACAGGTTATGCCGTTTTAGCCATCAAAATTTTCCGTTTTTAATTTTTTCAACTGCAAACCGATGACAATCCTGAAGACACCCAATGTGATAAAGGCAAAACCGGTCATATAAACGATGAACAAGGCCCCGAAAAGCGGTTTCAGGATCATCAAAACGGCAAACAGAATGGTAAGAATTCCAAAAGCAATACCCCATCCGGAAGATTTCCAGCCCATGGCTTTAAATTCTCCGGAAAGGCCGATAACGGAAAAACCGCTAAACATAAACCAGAAACCGACAATGAAAGGCAAAACCAGCATGCTTATCTGTGGGTAAATCAACAGGATGGTGCCGAAAACAAAGTCAACCAGGTTGCTGGTCAAATGCCACCCCCATCCTTTCAGTATTTTCCGGTTTGAAAAGGTAAAAATCAAACCCGAAATTCCCGATACAAAAATCATGGCACTAAAAAAGATACTCAAAGCCACATAACTGGCCACCGGTGTAGCGGTTACCCAAAACCCCATGATTACCAATAATATACCAAGGATTACCAAAAGCCACCAATGTTTAATTTGCTTTTCAATTAAGTTTTCCAAATTTTCCATTTCTTTCGTTTTTAAGTGAATAATTATTAGATTTTTCCCATCGTTTATACAAAAAGTATGCAATGGCTGATTTGAAAACAAAAAGCTGACAAAAAAGGAGCTACCGGTTCTTTTTGTCCAGTTTCGAGTATTTCTTCAGGTAAACCTGATGCATGACAGCTGCCGAAAACCGTGAAACGGATTTTGCCCCGCCGAGAAACTCCGCTTCAATAAATGCCTTACAGGCTTTTTCAAGAACTTGTGCTACGGTAAAAGCTTCGTTTAGGTCCCGGCCAATGCATACGGCTCCGTGGTTGGCCAACAGGGCCGCCTGTCTGCCTTTGAGTGCTTTTACCGCATGCTTTGCAAATTTTTCCGTTCCTGCCAAAGTGTACCGCGAAACACGTACCGTAGGTCCGATGATCTGTACCATATCGTCAATAATGGGCGGAACCTCCCGCCGTGCCACCGCTACAGTCGTGGCATTCATTTGATGGGTATGAATTACCGCATGGATTGCTTTACGCCGCTTGTAAATTTCGGCATGCAAATGGTATTCCGATGATGGTTTGATTTTTCCTTCATAAGAAAAATCATGATAATTCATCAAAACAAGCTCTTCGGGTTTCAGGCTTTCGTAGGTACGGCCGCTCGGGGTAATCAGCATGTTTCGGTCGTCTACCCGTACACTGATATTGCCCCAGCTCCGCGTTACCAGCTTTTCTTTCACCAGCTTTATGCCGGTTTCTATGATTTGGCGGCGCAAGGTTTCAAATTCCATGCAGTTTTTTTAAAATCGGTTTGCGTTAAAATCCACAGACAAAGATAAAGGAAATTGGCGTTGTTTTTTTATTTGGACGGGCCTTCGCACAGGCTGCCGACGGGTGCTCCGTTAGAGTCCTCGTCCCGCT
>CAYYRE010000215.1:0-2703 GCA_964473895.1 uncultured Lentimicrobiaceae bacterium
CCTCCTTTTGTGGCTGATTTCGCCACTTCACCGGTTTCACGCGGAAAAGTGGATGTTTTTGAAAGTGAAGGAAAATCCGTCCCGGAAGGCTTGTTGCAGGATGCCGATGGAAGGCCGACCACAAACCCTTCCGCCTTGCGTCAGGGTGGCGCCTTGCGTACTTTGGGCGGCGATGTGGAACATGGCGGTCACAAAGGGTTTTGCCTGACGGCCATTGTGGATATTTTTTCTGCCGTTTTTTCAGGTGCCAATTTTGGTCCCACCGTGGTGCCTACCCTCGGTTATGTGAAAGATAAGGCCGGCGCTGAAGATCGCGGAATCGGCCATTTCTTCGGGGCCATGCGCATCGATGCTTTTCAACCGGCCGGAGATTTTAAAAAAGGAATGGACCGGTGGATACAAACCTTCCGCCGGGGGGAACCTGTCCAGGGAAAAGAACGGATCATTATCCCGGGCGACCCGGAACGGGCATCCGAAAAAATAAAAAAAGAAGAAGGAATTTTGCTGAGCCCCAAAACCCTGAATGGTTTGAAAGAAGTGGCCGAAAGGTTGGGCGTTCCTTTTGCAGAGAAAAATTAGTCGTTTTTATCCGTTCCGCTCATCCAATTCCATCCATCGCCACGATTTTTCATCGATCAGCCGGATCAGCTCCGCCATACGGGCCGCTGCTTTTTCTAATTGCTGATAATCCATGGTGCCGTCGTTCATGGTGGTTTCCAACGCGGCTTTTTCGGCTTCCAGGGCTTCAATTTCTTTCTCCAAAGCTTCGTATTCGCGTTTTTCGTTGTACGAAAGTTTGACTTTTCGGAACTTCGGTCTTTTTTCAACGGGCGGCTTTTGGCGTACCTTCTCTTTGGTTTCTTTTTCCAACCATTGTTTGTAGTCCGAATAATCCCCGTAAAAATCTTTGATTTTTCCGTTGCCTTCAAAAATAAACAGATGGTCTGTCAGCCGGTCCAAAAAATAGCGGTCGTGCGAAACCAGTATGAGGCATCCCTGAAATCCGGTAAGAAATTCCTCCAATTTGTTTAAGGTGACAATGTCTAAGTCGTTGGTAGGTTCATCAAGAATAAGAAAATTGGGATGTGTAATCAGCACGGTAAGCAAATACAACCTGCGCAATTCACCCCCACTGAGTAACGACACGGGGGTTTGCTGCACTTTCGGCGGAAATAAAAAATAATTTAAAAATTGGGAAGCCGTCATGCTGCTGTTTTTTCCTGTGGGTATTACCTCGGCAATTTCTTTTACCACTTCGAGGACGGTTTTGTCCGGTGCCGTTCGTAATCCTTCCTGGGTGTAATAGCCCATGACCAGTGTTTCTCCCCTGACGATTTCCCCCTGGTCGGGCGGTACTTTTCCGGTCAACAGGTTTAAAAAGGTGGATTTCCCCACCCCGTTTTTTCCCAGCAACCCAATCCGTTCTCCTTTTTTAAAGATGTAGCTGAAATTTTCCACAATGTTTACTTCGCCAAACCGTTTGCCGACTTGCCTGAGTTCAATGATTTTTCCTCCGAGGCGTCTGTTTTGTGTTTCCAGCCTGATTTGTTCCTCGGTAATGTGTTTTTCCGCTTTGGCTTTGGTTTCATAAAAAGCATCGATACGGGCTTTTGATTTATGGGTGCGGGCTTTGGGCATTCGGCGCAGCCATTCCAGCTCCTTTTTCATCAATTTGCCTGCTTTGTCAATCTCCGTTTGTTCAGCTTCCCGGCGTGCTGCCCGTTTTTCAAGATAGTAGGCATAATTTCCCTTGTGCAGATAAACCTGGCCTCCCGAGAGTTCCAAAATACGGTTGCAGACCCGGTCCAGAAAATAGCGGTCGTGCGTGACCATGAAAAGTGTGATGTCCGAAGTCGAAAGGTACCTCTCCAGCCATTCGATCATTTCAATGTCCAGGTGGTTGGTGGGCTCGTCCAACAGCAGCAACTCGGGATGGTCCATCAGGCTGAGGGCCAGGGCCAGTCTTTTCTTTTGTCCGCCCGATAAGGTGTCGGTCATTTGCTGCAACTGCCTGATGCCGAACCGTGTCAGCATTTCAGCCAGCTTGCGGTCGTAATCCCATGCCTCCGCTTTGTCCATTTGGTTAATGGCCTCGGCCAGCCGGTTTCTGTTGGCCGGGGTGTCGTTTTGTGCCTGCTGTTTCAGAGCCTCCTCATAACGGCGGATGATGTTTCGCATGGCCGAGCTGTGGCTTTTTATGACCGCTTCAATGGTTTTTCCGGCAGGAAACTCCGGTTGTTGCTCAAGATAGGCAATACGGAGTCCTTCTCGAAAAGTAAAACTGCCGCTGTCGGCAAAGTCTTTTCCGGTCAGAATGCGGAAAAGGGTCGATTTGCCGGTTCCGTTTTGTGCCATTAGCGCCGTTTTATCCCCTTTTTGCAGTCCGAAACTAATCGTTTCGAAAAGGATTTTGTCGCCATAGGTTTTCGACAGTTTATCAACGGAAAGCAGGTTCATAAAATCGGATTGGAATTTCCTGCAAAGGTAAAGGTTTCTGCAGGCTTTCAAAGAAAGAAAAGGGCTGTTTTTAACACAATACATCTTTTTAGGGCGGCCGGGCGGGCGCTACGCTTTAGTCGCCGTGACCGGGCCGGGGTTCCGCAACGCCCGGGCAGGAGCTTCGCTGTCGCTCTGCCCGGCCGGCTTCACCTCCGGCCCGGCCACGGCGAGCTGCCGCTTCGCTCCCTGCCGCATCCGGCGCTC
>CAYYRE010000216.1:0-2615 GCA_964473895.1 uncultured Lentimicrobiaceae bacterium
TTCCCGCAAAGGGGGAATGATGATGCCGGCTTGCTGTCCTTTGCGTACCCGGTCGCCTACCAGCAGCGAAAAATCCGTCAGCCGGCCATCAAACTGCGAAGCCAGCAATACCTCATGGCGTAGTTTGATTTCGCCGTAAATATAAACGGTGTCCCGGATGTTGCCCACTGTCACAGGGGCCGTTTTAACCGCTATTTTTACGGGCTGTCGGGCGGCCGGTTTATGCTGTTTCGTCCGGCATGATGGAGCGGCAATGAACAATATTATGCCGAATAGAGCCGGGAAATATTTGTATGTCCTGTTCATTATCTGTTTGTTTTGTTTGCTTTTTCTTTCTGTTGTTATTCGCCCAACGCCATTAATTTTCCGGTTTGGCCGGTAACCACATAATAGTCGATGAGGTTCAGGGCAAAACTGAGCCGGCTCTGTTCCAGTTTCAGTTGGGCATCGGTGAGTTTATGGCGTATATCAAGGTATTCGAGGTTGGTAATGAGTCCGGCTTTGAAATTGGTTTCGGCAAATTGAGCCGATTTTTTCAGGGTTTCGATGCGTTGTTTTTGGATTTTCATCATATCGAGTAACCGTTTCATTTTTTCGGTAAGCCGGTTGATTTTGATCATGGTTTCGCGCCGGACATGTTGTAACTGGTATTGTAACGATTCTTTTTGGGCTACGGAAGCCGTTTCCAACGTTTTGATGGATTTCCCTTCGTAGATGGGCATCCGGATGCCGGCGCGGATAAGCCAGTAATTGCCATCGCCTGTGGGGTCGCCGTCGGCAAACCAGCCGCCGCCGAGGGAAATATGGGGATAGCGGTAAGCTGCGGCGTTTTGGGTGCGCAACCTTTGGGCGGCGATTTTCGATTGTAAAACGCGCACCATGGGATTTTGGCCGGCCAAGGCTGTTGCCTGGACCGGAAGGATCAATTTCCGTGAAGTCCCCGTTGCGATGGGGGCGATTTGCAGGCTGTCGCCCGATGGCCATCCCAGTCGCATGGCAAGAGTATGGCGGAGGTTTTCCGTCTGCATGAGTAGTTTTACCGAATCTTCGCGAAAGGTAGCCATCTGGGTTTGTGTTTGTAACACATCGAGTTGTGTGCGTAAACCGGCTTTCCACATGGAAGTGGTGAGCATTTTGTGTTTTTGCATAAGCCGGAGTTGAATATTCAGGAGTTGCAACGCTTTTTGTGTCTGCAATATGGCAATATACAAAACAGCGGCATTGCCCATGGCTTCCAATTCCTGCTGTTTGACCAGAAACCGACGGGTTATGACATCCTGCCGGGCTGCCCGGTTTGTTTTTTTCAAGAAGTCGCCCAACGACCAGTCGGCTTGTACCAGTGCCCATTCCTGGCCGAAGTTGTAGCCGCCAAGGAAATGGCTTTCACCTGCCAGTTCACCGGAGATTTTGGGGATGGCCTGTGCTTTTTTGAGCAATGCCATTTGCCGGGCTACCGTGATTTGCGATTGCCCGGATTGTACCAGGAAACTGTGTTGCTTTGCCTGCTGCAAACATTGCTGCCACGATAACAAAGAATGTTGCGCCCGGAGGCTCATGGCCGAAAGGCTGAAAACGAAAAAAACAGATAGAATAAATATTTTTTTCATGAAACCGGTTGAAAGGTTACGGTATTCCTTTTTTGTTTGAAAATAGTTTCTGTTTATCATTACAGAAAAATCTTAACGGTTATTTACGGGGACAGCCACCCGGAAGTCATCGAACCAAGTGACTGCATCCGATTTGGTCCAAAGGCCCACTTTTCCGGCGCCGGAAAAAGTATTGTCGGTGGTTTCCAATGCCAATTGGCCGTTAAGGTAACAGCGGATACGGTTTCCGCGCATAATGACTTTTATGGTGTACCATTTTCCGGTAGCTATGGACAGGGTGGCGCTTTTGAGCATGTGCCGGCTGCCGTGGACAACTTTGTATAACCGGAAATTGTTTTCCAGCGGATTGGCGCGGGCCACATAATAGTTGCCGGCATCGCGGTACCGCCAAACGGGGCCGCCACCCTGGTCGCCACGGCCCTTTACGGCTTTGAATCGCACCGTTATTTCCACATCTTTGTAACGCAAAGCGTTGTTAACGATCAGGTTAAACCGGTAGTCGGGGGTTTCCGAAGACAATTGTGCCAGGACTTTGTTGCCTTGGTCGTTCACAATCTCCCATCGGCAGGGTTTTCCTTTTCCCGTAACCGCCTCCGTCCAACCGGAAGGCGCTTGGCCTACGGGATAATTTTCAAAGTTAAAAAGCGTGTCGGAAACATTTCGCGGCTCGAAAGCCTGAAGGCTTTCGGCTGCTGCTTTCTTCTCTTCAGGGGAATGTCCTGCGGAATATCCCGATGGGAGCATTGTAGAAAAAAGCATAAGGAAACTCCAAAAAATTGTTTTCATAAGCATTATTTAAAAAACAAGCACAGACCATTACTGTAAACAGGCTTATGCCTGCGATAGCCGGAATGTAAAATTAAGGATTTTTTATTAAGAACGGTTCGGAATTGTTTGGCAAAATAGGAGAAGATTCTAAAGGAAATTGAAAGGTGCGTTGTTTGCATTAAGTGTTCCCAACACTTTTTATTGTATTTTTGAATACCGAACTTTTCAATAAGGCCATGT
>CAYYRE010000217.1:0-2450 GCA_964473895.1 uncultured Lentimicrobiaceae bacterium
CCCATTTCGGCGTTGTACGCAAACAACCGCCACCTCCATACAAATGGCGCTTCCTCTTTTCCAAATGATAAATGTTATTTAGATTGTTAATAAATTAACATTCATGTTTAACTTTTATTGTTAATCTATTAACGATAACACTATTTTTGTCTCGTGATAAATCGAAACTTTTCGCATGAAAAATCGATGGGTAATCAAAAAGGACAGCGTAATCCCGATCCCAAAAACAGGGATACGACCTACTATTTTCGGACTAATCCAGCTAACCGGCGATCCATTCCCCCCGGATTTTTCACCGATTATCACAAAAAGTAAAAGAGTATTCATCATCAAATTAGTTTTAAAATAAATTTTTGCTTTATGCACGTTTCCCGCTTTAGTATTTCCATTGAAAAGGAGTTGCTGGAAAAACTGGATGAGTTGACGCACACCTATCATTTTTCCAACCGGTCAAGAACGGTTCGTTACCTGATCCAACAAGCAACCATTGAAAAAAAACGAAAAGAAAACAAAGTGGTTTCGGGGGCCATCATCCTGCAATATTCCCATCAACAAAGGGAACTTCAAGCACAATCCACGCATTTACAACATCACCATCACGATTTGATTCTTTCGGTACAACATGTTCATTTGGATCACGATGAATGTTTGGAAACACTTGCCGTAAAAGGAAAGGCCAATGAATTGGAACAGCTGGCCAAACAATTGATTTCCATGAAGGGAATTTCGTACGGAACCCTTGTCATAACCGGTAATTCATAATTTTTTTCATTCATTAGTAATACGTTTTTAAAAATGGTAACACCTATATTTATTCGCCCAACGTACAAAACATGGCTTATGGCCTTGGTAATGGTGCTGGTTTCTTATCCGGCTGTAGCACACAACCCCGGATCAATAACGGGCAAAATCATTAATGCGCAAACCGGCAAAGCCATTCCGTTTGTCAATATCGTTATTGAAAAAAGTCTCATGGGAACCACCAGCGATTTAAACGGCATCTTTCATCTCAACGGGATAGAAGCCGGAAAATACACGCTGATCTTTTCACATATCGGTTATAAAACCCAACAATCCGCCGTGGAAGTTGTGTCGGGAAAAACAATCCGGTTAACCGTCAAGTTGGAACCCGCAGCCTTTAACATGGAAGACCTTGTGGTAACGGCACACCGGCCTTTTTCCATTGCATCCTCACAGGCCATTAGAAACATCGACCTGGAGCTCCGGCCGGTGAAGTCGTCGCAAGATCTGCTAAAGCTGGTACCGGGACTTATCATTGCACAACATGCAGGCGGTGGCAAAGCGGAACAAATTTTTTTGCGGGGGTTCGACTGTGACCACGGTACGGATGTAAACATTTCGGTGGATGGCATTCCGGTTAACATGGTCAGTCATGCCCACGGGCAGGGATATGCCGATCTTCATTTTCTGATTCCGGAACTGGTGGGCGACCTTTCCATTTACAAAGGGCCCTATTTTGCGCGGTTCGGAGATTTTGCCACTGCCGGAGCCATTGCTTTCAAGACAAAAGACATCCTGAAAAGCAACAGTTTTCATCTCGAAGCGGGAATGTTTAACACACTGAAATCAACCCTGTTGTTACAAACGGGCAGAGGAAGTGTACGGCAAAACGGTATATTGGCCGCACAATATTACACTACCGACGGACCGTTTAAAAATCCCCAAGACTTACAACGGCTCAACCTCTTTGGCAAATATTTCATTAACATAACTCCCCAAAGCCGGTTAACTTTTCAGGCAAGTGCATTCAATTCGGCGTGGAATGCTTCCGGACAAGTTCCCGACCGTGTAGTAAAAGCCGGCATCATTGACCGTTTCGGGGCGCTGGATCCCATGGAAGGCGGCAGCACTTCACGGCAGGATTTTTCGTTATCATTCAAACAAATTCAGGGAGATCACACCTACCGTTTACAAGCCTATTTAACACATTATGCCTTTAAGCTCTTTTCCGATTTCACCTATTTCCTCGAAGACACGGTGCACGGCGATATGATTGAACAAAACGAAAACCGTTGGCTCAGCGGACTGAACATGACCTACGACACCCACAAAAAAGTAAAGTCGGTTATTTTACTCAACACTTTCGGCGGCGGATTCCGTAACGACGCCATACAATCGGCCCTGTGGCACAGCCCCAACCGTATTCGCATGAACCCCTTTTCAAACGTAAACATTAATCAGGCCAATCTGTTCGTATGGGCTCAAAGCAAAATCATATTCAATATCCACTGGCGGCTTGAAGTGGGTTTGCGGGGAGATTATATTACTTACGATGTAGATGACCACCTTGGAAATGCCAACGATACTTTGTCAAACGGCCGTCCCCATGCTTCGGGATATGCCCAACAGGCCATGCTAAACCCCAAGTTCAATGTGGTGTACAGCCCTTCGGCAAAAGTGGACATCTATGTAAATGCGGGAACCGGTTT
>CAYYRE010000218.1:0-2410 GCA_964473895.1 uncultured Lentimicrobiaceae bacterium
TATTTAAGCAAATACTTAAATATAAAACTGATTTGGTAAAAATTTTGGAACGAGGATATGTCTTTGTTGGGTTTAGGATTCCTGTAAAAGGAGGTGTCAGGCCGTTTTGTTTCTTTTCTTTTCGTCTTTATAACGTCTGATTTTAATGTTCATGTAGGCAAAAAATACGGTCATCAACGGACTGATAAGATTAAAGAAAGCATAGGGCAGATATGACAAAGTGGGGACACCGAGCACCTTAGCCTGGGTAGCACCACCGGTATTCCAGGGGATCAGCACCGAAGTGACCGTTCCGGCATCTTCAAGGGTACGGCTTAAAACTTCCGGTTTTAACCCGCGATCTTTAAATGCATCGTGATACATTTCTCCCGGAACTACGATGGAAATGTATTGGTCGGATGCCGTAATATTGAAAAAGATACAAGAGGCAGCTGTGGAGGCAATGAGCGAACCATCCGATTTGACGAGCCTGAGGACCGACTGGGTGACTTTCCGCAGCATGCCGTTGGCTTCCATGATTCCGCCGAAAATCATAGCCGACAAAATCAGCCAAATGGTATCCAGCATACCTTCCATGCCTCCCGTCGAAAACAGGTCGTTCATTTCGGCGTTGGGGGTCATTACTTGTGTGGGCCCGTAAATGGCCTGCATGACACCGATGTAGGAGGCTTTGGCGTAATTATCGGTAATGTGTGTGAGGTTTTGAAGAACTTGCGGTTGAAAAATTACGGCAAATATTCCTCCCAAAAGGACGCCAATGGCCAGTGCCGGCAGGGGAGGCATCTTTTTTAGGATGACAATGAAAAGGATAGCCGGAACAAGAAAAAGCCACGGCGTAATATGAAATGTTTGCAAGATGGAATCCTGCACTGTCCGGATGTGTTGGGGAGGTTGTCCGTTGTGGATGGTAAACCCCATGATCAAAAAAATGATCAGCGTAATGGAAATGGAGGGGATGGTGGTGTACATCATATACCGGATATGGGTGAATAAGTCGGTACCCGACACGGCAGGTGCCAGGTTGGTGGTATCCGACAGCGGCGACATCTTGTCCCCGAAGTAAGCGCCCGAAACAATGGCTCCGGCAACGATGGCTTTGTCAAAACCCATGGCATCGCCAATGCCCAGTGTGGCTACCCCTATGGTGGCAATGGTGGACCACGAACTTCCTGTGGCCGTTGAAACGATCATACCAATCAATACTGCTGCAAAAAGAAAAATTTTAGGCTGTAAAATATCCAAACCGTAATAGATCAGGGCCGGAATAACCCCGCTGATGAGCCAGGTACCGGCCAGTGCGCCAATGAGTAATAAGATCAGGATGGCCGGCATGGCAGTACCAATGGTTTTTACAATCTGTTCCCGCATTTCTGTCCAGGTAAAACCAATCCGGAGCCCGAGGATACCCGACAAAGCAGCGGCCGTCATTAACGCCACCTGGTTGGCCCCTTTCAGGGTGTCTTTCCAAAACAAAACGTTCATGGACAATAAAATGATCAGAAAAACAATGGGAACCAAGGATGCGGTAAGACTCGGCGAACGGCGGACTTTTGTCATAAACAAAGAATGCTTTAAAATGTTTTACTGTAAAATGAGAAAACGGATTCAGTTTTCATAAATGTCTTTTTTCCGTTTGATGAGCAGGTAAAGGTAACTGCCGCTCAACAGTACCAAAATAATCCCGAGCAGGGCGGGAATGCTTGCCTTGAATCCCGGATTGTAATTCATGACCACAAAACCCATGGCAATAAAGGTAATACCGGCCAGCACATAAAACCAAAAGAAGTCCGAATTTTCCATGGTCACCAGGCCGCTTACAAGGATTAAAACCCCCATGAAAAAGACCCAGGTGGAAAAAATGATGAGGAAAAAGGTGTTGTCGGGATGAGGATAGGTGAAAAGCACTAACCCGAAAAAAGCATCGGCCAGCCCTTCCATGAGTATTTTGGCGTTGATGGTCCGGTCAAAATGAAAGAAGAGGTAAAGCATGGTGGAAAATGCGCCTAACAAAACGGCCACGCCGAAAATGATGGAAATCCCCGGAAGGGAAATTTTTGTAAAAAATAGGAGCAGGGCCGGGATGAGCAACAAAGCAGCCCGGGCTATACGGTAACCTGTTTTCATGGTCTTTTTTGAACAAATGTACATAAAATTTTTTCATTCGAATTTACACACAGACGAATGAAAAAATTTTATGGGAAAGCGAAGCGGTTCCCCCTGTAAAAAAAGATTTTGCACTTTTTTATGGCAAAATGGTTTTTTTTCAGGGGAAATGTACATGAAATTTTTTCATTCGAAATGACACACAGACGAATGAAAAAAATTTTATGGGAAAGCGAAGCGGTTCCCCCTGTAAAAAAATATTTTGCACTTTGTCTTTATGGCAAAATGGTTTTTTTACAGGGGAAAG
>CAYYRE010000219.1:0-2371 GCA_964473895.1 uncultured Lentimicrobiaceae bacterium
CCAAAAGGGGAATATTCGGAATTTATTTGCTGATTGATAATGCATTATAAAGATATTTTTCCTTAAACTTTAAACAACTTTAAAATAACGCAAAACAAAGAAAAAAATTTTTCATGGGCACATTGTACACTTTTTTTACTTTTGCACCTTGAATTTATGAAAATCAATCTTTCATCACCTTAATACCTTTTTATGAAAAAACATGTACTACTGCTTGTTTTACTGGTGGTAACCGCCGGACTGCAGGCACAAAACGACACGGTAAAACCTTGGAAAATCAAAGGAAATGCCAGCTTGAATGTGAATCAAAATTACTTTTCGAACTGGGCCGCCGGAGGGGAAAATAATTTCGGTTTAACGGGTAAATTTACGATGAATGCCAATTACACCAAAGGAAAAAATGCCTGGTTAAACTGGGTGGATTTGGCCTTGGGATACAGTGTTATCGGAAATGCCGATCCCACCAAAACCGATGATAAAATCGAATACATATCGACTTACAAACGGCAACTGACAAAATATTGGTCGTTAACGGCGGTGGCCAGTTTTAAATCGCAGTTTGCCAACGGGTACGATTATGCTGTGGATTCGTCCACGCGCATTTCCCATTTTATGGCACCGGGTTATATTGATTTCGGGCCGGGTTTTTCCTACAAACCGGCCAAATGGATTTCGGTTAATATTTCACCGGCCAATATCCACTGGATTATTGTGAACGACCAACGGCTGGCCGACCTCGGTTCTTTCGGCTTGGATCCGGCCATTCGCGATGGTGCCGGAAACATCATAACCCATGCCAAAAAAAGCCGCCTGGATTTTGGTGCCCGGATGATCCTTGTTTTGCAATACGAAGTGGCTAAAAATGTGAATCTCTCCACTAAGCTGGATTTGTTTTCCAATTATCTGCACAAACCGCAAAATATTGTGGTGGACTGGCTGACCAACATCGATCTGAAAGTTAACAGTTGGCTGAATGTAAACATCTCAACAACCCTGTTGTATGATGACCGGGTGTTGATTACCGACAAGAATGGAAATACCGGGCCACGGACGCAGTTCAAACAGTTGCTGATGGTGGGGTTGGGTTATAGTTTTTAACCTGATGAGATGAAACGAACATGAATTTTTTTAATCATAAAATACACACCCGCCTGACCAGCTAAGTCGGGCAGGCCCGCCTAACCGGTAGTCGGGCAAGCAGGCAGAAGAATGATTATAACCCACCCCTGTCCCCTCCAAGGAGGGGAATTTGTAATACGTTAAAAAACAATACAATATTAAATTATAAACAGGTGAAAACCATTGGCTTGTTGTCGGACACACACGGTTTTGTTCCTCCGCGGGTGATTGCTTTTTTTGCGGGCTGTGATGAGATATGGCATGCCGGGGATGTGGGAAGCCTTGCCGTAGTCCGGCAGCTGGAATCGGTGGCCCCTGTCCGCGGCGTGTACGGCAATATTGATGGGCAGGAGATCAGGAAACAATTTCCGGAAACGGCGCAATTTACCATCGAAGGACTGAACGTATTGATGATACACATTGGTGGTTATCCCGGGCGGTATGCACCCAAAGCGCGCAAGCTCATCGAAACCTATCGTCCCGGTTTGTTTGTTTCGGGGCATTCGCACATTTTAAAGGTGATGCCGGACCGCCGGTATGGTTTGCTGCACATCAATCCGGGAGCTGCCGGACAGTCGGGGTTTCACAAAAGCATTACGGCCGTGCGGTTTCAAATTGAAGCCGGGCGGCCGAAAGCGCTCGAGGTGTTGGATATTGACCGGAAGAAAAAACTTTGACGGTTGTTACCGTAACCGGTCGGCACTGCGTACCAGTTTTTCATCCTGCAATACGCCGCGATAGGCCAATACGAGGAATACAAGGCTTATGAGCGGCATAAAGACCGCTGTTTTGTATTCGGCAGTTCCGCCCGTGAGTTTTTCAAGGGTGTCCACATAATAGAAAAAGAAAAGTCCGACAAAAAGCACTTCCACCAAAATACATACCTTGATGATTTGCATTTGCACTTTTCTTTTTTTATACATGAAAATGGTGATCAACGAGAAAAGTATGACAAAACCGGTGGCAGAAAGCAGCGGCAGTGTAAAAAAGTGGTTTTGATTAAATGAGGAATCGGGTACGAGGCTGTGCGCTTTTTGAACAAACAGTACAATGGATTCTTTGGCGCCGATAAACTGTGCCAGCGGGAAAAAGAATCCGGCAACCGAGGCAATGATAACCAAAATTAGAAACACGGTTTGTTTTCGTTGTATCATGGCATTTTTATTTTGGATGTTTAATTTTTGATAATGAAGTTGCTTAAAGTTCACAAAACAAAGTAGGCTTTAACAACCTGATAAATCAGCAAATAAAT
>CAYYRE010000220.1:0-2273 GCA_964473895.1 uncultured Lentimicrobiaceae bacterium
TGTAACAAGCGGCTTTTTTTATTCCTATCAATTTTCCATACAGGCCCGGTTCCCCTTTTTTTCTCTTTCCGGGAAAAAATTCCCCATTCGGGAAAAGGCAATATCCCGAATGCATACATAAAGAAAGCCGAAACACCATGATGCTAAAGCTATTCAATGAATATCGGGAAGTGCTGAAAATTTTGGTACTTTTATTGTTCTTTCATTTTCTTGGAGATGTATTACATAAAGAAAAAAATCAACACACAACAAACGCTATATTATGAAAAATTGCTGTTTTTATCTCACCCTTTTAGTGGCTTTACTATCCATAACAGGTTGTAACACGGGGTATCAGAAAGGAAACAATCCCATTAAATCCATGGAAGACCTGGTGGTGAGCAACAATTTTAACTGGAAGACCACCAAAACCCTTACGGCAACCATTAAAGTGCCAACCGATGAAAGCAGCCAGCTGTTAAAAATATATTCCATCGACAACCAGCATCTCATTTTCACGGGATATGCCGATCCCGGTTCCGGCATGATACAGACAAAAATCACCGTCCCCACAAGCTACAACATGGTGAAACTGGTTTACGGACCCGGCGAAAGGTATAAACCTGTAACAATCGGTATTGGCAACGACCTGTATTACGATTACAACGCTTTTAAAGAAACCCTTGTCAAAACCACTTGCAATCTGAGTGGATTTATCACCTACTCGCAAGGCGGTTGGTCTTCGCGCCCTCACGGGAAGAACCCGGGAACCATTTTAGAAAACCACTTCTCGGAGGTTTTTCCCCGGGGTCTGGTTATCGGCGACCCGGACCATCATACCATAACATTATCCAGTGCGGAAGCAGTACGCAATTTCCTGCCGGGTGGCGGACATTCTACCGTACTGAACCAAAGCTATACCAACCCCACCAGACATCAACGTGTGGGAGGAAACTGGGCCGGACAAATTGCTGCTGCCGTTATCAATGTTGAATTCGACAAGAAAGGGTTTCTCGGAAACAATGAAAAAAAACTGGGCACATTAGTCTTTAAAGACGGCCCATTTGAGGACATGAGCATCGACGACTTTTTGACACTGGCCAATAAAGCGTTGGGAGGCGGCGGACTGTCAGGGTTTACCGTCCAACAAATCGGCAATGCGGCTGAACTCATCAATGTAAACTTTGACAACGGCAGAAACCTCGGGTATTTCACCTGCCCATCCAACGGAAATCCGGATGAATGCGGCTGTAAAAAAGGTTTACGAACACTTACCATGAAATATAACGGAAAGCATAATGCCCTCATCATTGTGAAAGAACGACATGGAAACCGGACCCTTTTCAAAGAAAGGGTTAACCCCGGAGAAACATTTACCTTTCACGGCTCAGGTTCCGACAAGAAAATGGACAAAAACATCAACTTCTACATTAACGGACGGAAAAATACTTCTATCCACACTACCTGCTCGGTGAACCTATACCAAGGAGATGTTTACGGAGATTTCACCATCGTGGACGGAACCAGCAAAAACAGCCTCCACTTGTGTAAGCAGCCTGCTGATGCCTGTGGTTGCGAAAAACAGATGTATGCCCTCACCATGCGTTACAATGGCAGCAGCACCTCCGAAATCACTGTGAAAGAAAAGAAACACCATACCATTATCTACAACGGCATTGTCGCTCCGGGAAGCCAATTTAGTTTTACCGGGTCGGGACAAGATGGTAAAATTTATAAAACCATTTATTTTTATGAAGATGGAAACAAAAACGCCACCCTGAGTACACGTTGCAAGGATGGTATTGAAGTAGGCAAACGTTATGGAGACTTTACGGTTATGGCAGGCACCAGTCAGGACAATAAGCCCCTGTGTAACGGAAATGTTATCCCTCCCCCGGGCGGCTCCACTTCTACCTATGAAGGATCGCTGGCATACGAAGACCTTTGGCCCTATAAAGGAGATTACGATTTTAATGATCTGGTCATCCATTACAATTTTGCCATTACCAAAGATGATGAAGAAAACGTACAGAACATTACCGCTACTTTCATTGTTTATGCTTTCGGAGCTTCTTTTCACAACGGATTCGGATTCCAGTTTCCCCACGTCAAACCGGATCAAATCATCCGGGTAACCGGCTCCGTTCTGGCATCCAACAGCATATTCACCCTTGCTTCCAACGGTTTGGAAGCGGGTCAAACCAAGGCTACTGCCATTGTGTATGACGACAGCTGGCGCTTAATGCCCTATCCCGGAAAAGGCGTCGGTATCAATACCGAAATGGATGCCCCTT
>CAYYRE010000221.1:0-2197 GCA_964473895.1 uncultured Lentimicrobiaceae bacterium
TTTTGCCCAAAACAAGGAGATGAAGTTGTTTGAAGTTCGCCTAAAAATATTATTTATAACGTATTATCATTCAGTAAATAAATACCGAAGATTCCCCTTCTGGAAGAGCCTGTCCCGCTTGGCCGGGAGGTGTAGGGGTAGGTATTTAAAAAAGATATTTATTTGCTGATTGATCAGTTTCTTAGCAAATTTTCGTTTTGTAAACTTTAAACAACTTCGATGAAAAAATGGAAAATCCTCGGGCAGGAAACGGTTTGCGATTTCAAACTGTTTAAATTTTACCGCCGCGATTTGTTCAACACCCATAAACATACGGAGCACCATTTTTATGTGATGGAAACCCCCGACTGGATCAACGTGGTGCCGGTAACCCCGGAAGGAAAAATTGTGATGATCCGGCAATACCGTGCCGGTACGGATGAAATTACCATTGAAATTCCGGGCGGGGTGATCGACCCAAGCGATGTCTCCCCCGAGGCAGCGGCGCGCCGCGAACTGGAAGAAGAAACAGCCTATGTTTCGGACACGTTGTCTTTGCTCGGGGCCGTGCATCCCAACCCGTCGTTCATGTCGAATACATGCTATTTTGTGCTGGCACGTGCCGCCCGGCCGGCGGGGAAAACCCATTTCGACCCGGGCGAAGACATCGAGACTTTCGAAATGACAGTTCCCGAATTAAAAGAAGCCATCCGGACAGGCAAAATACGGCATGCCCTGACCGTGGCGGCCCTCGGGCTTTATTTTCAGAAACAGGAGACGAAATAAGAAAGACAGATTTATGAGAAAGAACGGGTTGTTACTTTTTATTTCCATTTTCTTTGTCAGTGCGTGTGGGATCATCGCCATCAACGAAAATGATTACCGGTTTTTGCCTGAAGAATACCGGAAAGACATTAAGCCTTTTGATGTAGCTTTGGTAACGCAAAAAGTGAATTACCACGACAGTTTGTACCTTTATGAGATAAACACACCGGAGATAAAAGCCGTTTTGCAAAAGCACAAATATGTTTGGCTGCATATCTGGCGACCCTATTGTGAAGCCGATTATTGTCAGAATATCAGCTATTTTACACAACTTGCACGGCGCTATCGGGATAAGGATTTTCAGTTGTTACTCATTTCCGAAGATTATGATCCGCCAACCATTAAAAAAGTGTTGGCACATTCCGATTTCAACAAACCGGTATTTGTACTTCAGGATGCCTGGTACGGACATAAAATAAAAAAAGGTTATCGGTTGCTTTTTAATGAGCTCAACAACAATCCGGAAATTCATTCCAAAACAGGTTTTGATGATTATCTGTTTAAAGACAGCCTGTTGGTTTATGCCGGAGACAGCATGTCGCAATCTACTTTGGACAGTCTGGTAAAATGTTGTCCTTCAACGGTTAAAGTACCTTATTTGAAAAGGTAAATTTTTTCTGATTTATTTTTTTATTTTTGTAAAAAAATTATTTTCATGCTTCATTTAAAATCCATTCTTTTACCATTTATTCTTTTTTCTCTTCTTTTATCCGAAAACAATGCGACAGCAAAAAACGCTCCCGATACAACCATTTATTTTGTAGCAGAACAGCCGCCGTCGTTTCCCGGTGGTGCACATGCCCGGAATGAATTTCTTGCCACTCATTTGCATTACCCTGATGAGGCATTAAGAAACCATGTAACCGGAAAAGTTTATGTTGGTTTTGTGGTGGAATCTGATGGCAACATCTCACATATAAATGTCCTGAAAGGTATCGGATTTGGTTGTGATAAAGAAGCTATGCAGGTGGTGGCGCAAATGCCCAAATGGCATCCAGGGCTTATTAACGGAAAACCGGTGAGAGTCCGCTATACGCTTCCTTTTACTTTTAACATTCATGCACCTGGCCGGGAGAAAGTCTATACCCGGGTAGATGTCTATCCGCTGTTTGATGTGGATAACATTGGTGGAATTGAAGGCTTTATTCGGCAACAGTTGCATTATCCTGTAAGTATTGTGAAGGACCATGTTACAGATACTGTTAACGTTTTTTTTGTTGTAAAATCCAATGACAGCATTACGCCTGTTTCGGTAAGAAAGGATACTGCCCAACTGGATGCTTACGATTATGAAGCCATGCGGGTGGTGCGCATGCTTCCCGTTTTGAAGCCGGCGGTTCTGCATAACGAGCCGGTATCTGTACAGCTTTATGTACCGGTAGTGTTTAATTAT
>CAYYRE010000222.1:0-2188 GCA_964473895.1 uncultured Lentimicrobiaceae bacterium
CATGGCGGCAAGCCGGCACACCCGCCTGACCAAGCCCAGTCGGGCAGGCAGAAGAGTGATGATAAACCCACCCCTACCCCTCCAAGGAGGAGGATTTGATAATACATTAAACCACAACATAATACAATATCATAAACACATATAATTCACTAAATTAAAACCATAACGGTTCTCATTTTCACTTCTTTTGATAAAATAAAAACCGGTTATCACAAAAAAACTTATCTTTATCTGTCCATTTGGAATAAAATCATACACAAAACGAACAACCGGTGAGCAGGGAAGCCAAAGAAATACTGGTTAAATATTGGGGATACAGCCGTTTTCGTCCCATGCAGGAAGAGATCATCGACTCGGTCATGCTGGGCAACGACACCTTTGCGCTGTTGCCCACGGGCGGAGGGAAATCGCTCACATTCCAGATTCCCGCTTTACTGAAACCCGGATGTTGTTTGGTGATCACCCCTTTGGTTGCCCTGATGAAAGACCAGGTGGACCGTTTACGCAAAATGGGGATTCCGGCCCGGGCACTCTACACGGGGATGTATTACAACGAAATACAGTCTATTTACTCCTTCGCCATTCATAACAAGTTGAAGCTCTTGTACGTTTCGCCTGAAAGGTTACTCAACGAAACGTTTCAGAACATCCTCATCAAAATGAACATCAACCTCATTGCCGTGGACGAAGCGCACTGTATTTCGCAATGGGGGTATAATTTTCGTCCACCCTACCTGCGCATAGCCGAAATCAGGAATTATTTCCCCGAAGTCCCCGTTTTGGCCCTCACGGCCACCGCCACGCCCAAGGTGGTTGACGACATCATGGAAAAGCTGCGGTTCAGGAAACCCCATGTCCTGAAAAGCAGTTTTGAAAGAAAAAACCTTGCCTATCGCGTTTATCTTGAAAATGATAAAACCAGCCGCGTGATCCGGTTGTTGCAAAACACCAAAGGATCGGCCATTGTATATGTTCGAAACCGAAAAAAAACCAGGGAGTTGGCGGATATCCTGCTTAAAAATAAAATTTCCGCCACCTATTATCATGCCGGTCTGGACAACATCAAAAGAAGTCAGCGGCAACACGCCTGGGGCCTGGGACAAATCAGGGTTATGGTTGCCACCACGGCATTCGGAATGGGTATTGACAAACCGGATGTCCGGCAAGTGATCCACTACAATCTCCCCGACTGTCTGGAATCGTACTTTCAGGAAGCCGGGCGGGCAGGAAGAGATGGGAAACCGGCCGAAGCCACCTTGCTGTACAACAACCAGGACATTGGTCATGCCAAAAAGCAATTGACGGAATCTTTTCCCGAAATTGCGGTCATCCGGAAGATTTACAATGCCCTCGGAAACTATTTCAACCTGCCCGAAGGCGCCGGCAAAGACATGGGTTTTAAGTTCAGGATAACCGATTTTACCCACCAGTACGGATTTGGGTTACTCACCACTTACAACGCCATCAAACTTCTTGAAAAAGAAGGATTCCTGGCTTATGATGAGTCGGGGGGCCGCTTTTCGCGGTTAAAAATCATTGTGGACAACGAAACACTCTACCGGTTTGTAGTGGAAAACCCGAAATATGAACGTTTGTTGCAGGAATTGTTGCGCTCTTACGGCGGATTGTTTACCGATTACGTAAATGTTTACGAAAAACAATTGGCCAAAAGGGCTGAAATGGAAACCGACAAAGTCATTGCCGGCCTTTCCCATTTGAGCAAACTGAAAATACTGAGTTACTATCCATTGGAAAAAGAGCCACAGATTTTTTACAATACCGAACGGTTGCCGGCCGATAACATCGGCTTTTCCAAAGAAAATTATCAAAACCGGAAAGAGGCGGCCGCCCAGCGTTTGGATGCCCTCATTGGCTTCCTGACCAATCACCGCGAATGCCGTAGTGTACAACTGTTACGTTATTTCGGTGAAGAAAAAGACCACCGTTGCGGTATTTGCGATGTCTGCCTGGCCATGAACCAAACCGAACTGAGCCCTTTGGAGTTCCGTAAAATCGAAAAGGCCGTAACCACCCTGTTGGCCAAAAAGCCCATGCACCTTTACGAAATCATCCCGCAAGCAGGCCCTTTCGAAGAAAACAAAATCATTACCGTCATCCAGTGGTTGTTGGACAACAAAACCATCCTCAGGCAGAAAGATGAAAAACTCAAATTATCCAACGAACTTTT
>CAYYRE010000223.1:0-2186 GCA_964473895.1 uncultured Lentimicrobiaceae bacterium
ATTTTGCAATGCTTTTGTGTTGTAACTTTGTGCAGTAACCAAAGTCTTCAAAACTATGAAAACATTAATTGTGGCTTTCGACTTTTCTAAAAATGCCATCCATGCGCTGGATTATGCTTTGGTTTATGCCAGAAACCTCAAAGCCAAAGTGTTCCTTGTTTGGGTTGACAATTCCAAACCCGATGGAAGTATCATAGAAACCATTGATGAGGAGCTGCGGATTGAAAAGAAAAAATATCTCGGTAAAATCATTGAGGATTATCGTTTGCGTTATCCCGACATAGCTTTTGACATGCAGTTGGGCAAAGGGAAAATTTATCAGGAAATCGGGAAAATGGCCCGCAAGCTGAAAGCAGAGCTGATTTTTGCCGGCACACACGGTGTAACGGGTTTCGAAGAGTTTTGGATTGGCAGCAATGCCTACCGTATTACCACTACGGCCCCCTGCCCGGTGGTAACGGTAAACTGTGAATATCCCATTACCGACAAGATCAAGCAGATTTTGCTTCCGTTAGACAGTTCGCTGGAGACCAACGAAAAACTGCCTTTTACGGTTTCGCTTGCCGAACAGTTTGGTGCCAAACTGCATCTGCTGAAGGTGTATAACACCCCGTTGAAACTCATCCGGAAACGGATTGACGGTTTTGCCCGTGAAGCCACCGATTACTTAAAAGAACATCCGGTGGATTATGAAATGGGCGAAATTACATCGGATAATGTGGTGGCCGGCATTTTGGCTTATGCCCGGCAAAAAGAGATAGACCTCATTGCCATTATGACCGAACAGGGAAATGCCACGGCCAACCGGTTTCTCGGCCCGTATGCCCAACAGCTGATCAACACGGCGGAAATTCCCGTAATGAGTTTGCGGGCAAAAGATTACGAAGACGATGAAATGTAACCGGTAAAAGATTATGGTCTTGAAAAATTTAATTCAGTAAATCGGTAGAGTGTTCATACATATGAAAAGAAACAGAAAAATGATGCGGATGGCCTTTGTGGCTTTGATGTTATGGATTACTGCAACAGCCAATGTCTGTGCACAAGATTCCCTTGTAATTCACCGTACGGTAAAAGCGGATTTTGTGGGTGATGCACGGATTGATACTTTATTGCAACTGCATATTTTACAAAACGAAAAATTTCCGGTAATTACCGGCTTCAGGATACAGATTTATAAAGAATCGGGAAACACGGCATTGGAAAAAGCCCTTGCCATCCGCGATGCTTTTGAGAAAAGGTACAATGTTCCGGCCTATATTACTTTTAACGAACCCTATTACCGTGTACGGGTAGGCGATTTCAGGACCCGTTTGGATGCCTTGCGTTTTTTGGAAAAGATAAAAAGGCGTTATCCGCTGGCCTGGGAGATTAAGGATGATATTGAAATACCCAAATAGTAGCAAACCCCTTAAAAACGAGATATCATGAGTAAAAGAATTGTTGTTGGCATCGATTTCTCGGATTGTTCGCTGAATGCCCTCGAACATGCTGTCATCATTGCCCAAAAAAGCCATGCAGGCCTCACCATGGTCTGGGCCAACCATTTGGATTATTCCAAAGAGATCTTTTCGGTGGAACCGGAAAACCTCCGTACCGAAGTGAAAAAAAAGTTTGATGCGCTGGTAGAACGGTATGGGAACCGATTGGGGGAACAAGGGATAGACTACCGTATGGAAAAAGGGAAAGTGTATAAGGTAATTTGCAAAGTGGCCGATGAGGTGGATGCTTTTTTGGTGGTCATCGGCACCCACGGCTCTTCCGGATTTGAGGAATTTTGGATCGGGAGCAATGCCAACCGTATCGTTTCGGCCAGTCGCCGGCCCATTTTAACCATCCGGGCCGGAGTAGATTCAGGCAAAGAGCTGAAGACCATTGTTATGCCGTTGGACAGCACGCGGATTACCCGCCAAAAATTACCCATTACGGCGTTGCTGGCACGGTATTTTGATGCCGAAATACACATCGTGGGCGTGTATACCTCCACCGCCGACAACATCCGTTTCAGGGTACAAAATTATGTCCGGCAATCGGAAACATATCTCAAAGAAAACGGCATCCGTTACCGTTCGGTTTTTCTCGAAGCCAACAACATTACCGATACGGTGCTGGAATATGCCCTCAAGGTACAAGCCAACCTGATTTCTATCATGACCGAACAGGAAACCACCACCGCCAACCTGTGG
>CAYYRE010000224.1:0-2171 GCA_964473895.1 uncultured Lentimicrobiaceae bacterium
ATTTGGTTGGCATCAAGTATGGGACACAACTCATTGACGTACTTCGGGTTGGCGGCATAGTTGGCCCAGTAACCTTCGGTAACAAAAACCACCGGCTTGTCCAGCCCTTTGTTGGAAAGAAAAATCCGCTGGGTAAAGGTCTTTCCGTGGGGATGGTTATGGTCCAGCGGCTCTTTGAATTCAATGAGGTACTTTTCGGTAAAGAAACTATCCACCGGCATCTTTTTAAAGGTGATGGGATAGGTTTTCGATAACCGGGTCAGTTCATGTTCCAATTTACTTTGTCCGCTGACGGCAAGGGTCAGGAACAAAAACACCACAGACAAAACGGCTGTCAAAGGTCTTGAATGTTTTCTCATTTTGCTTTTTGCTTCAAAATTAAAACTTCCCGGCAAAACATCCCCGCTTGTTTTCTAAGGGAAACCCGTAATTTTTGCTTGAATGTAACGTGTTGTCTTTCGATTTCTATTTTTGCTGTTAAAAATGTATCTTTGTTGTTAAAAAAGTGAAAGTTATGTCAAAAAGAACAATCGTCACCCTTCCGGGGGATGGCATAGGGAAATCCGTACTGGAGGCTGCGCTGCGCGTACTGACCGCCGCCGGTTTTGAAGCCGATTATGTAGAAGGCGACATCGGCTGGGAATTTTGGAAACACGAAGGCAATCCGTTGCCGGAGCGTACGTTGCAGCTTATCGAAAAACACAAAATCGCCCTGTTCGGAGCCATCACATCCAAACCGAAAGATGCTGCCGCCGAAGAACTGGATCCTGCCCTGCGGGGAAAAGGATTGATTTATTCCTCACCCATTGTGGGATTACGTCAGCATTTCGGGCTGGATATCTGTATGCGTCCCTGCCATACCTACAAGGGCAATCCGCTGAATTTTGTCCGGCGTGATGCCAACGGCAACATGGAAGAACCGGAGGTGGATGTGGTGATTTTCCGTCAAAACACCGAAGGCCTTTACAGTGGCATCGAATGGTCAGACCCACCGGAAAATGTGTATGAAGCTTTTCTGAGTCATCCCAAATTTGCCAAAAACTTTGGGAAAACCCCTAAAGAAGAACTCTCTATTTCTTCCCGGATTTTTACCAAAAAGGCCACAGGACGCATTTTACGCGCTGCTTTTGAACATGCCCGGAAATACGGCTATAAATCGGTCACGGTTTGCGAAAAACCCAATGTGCTGCGCGAGACCTCCGGCATGATGTACAAAATGGCCATGGAAATGCAGAAAAGCGAATTCCCCGAAATCGAATTATGGAATACCAATGTGGATGCTCAAATGATGTGGCTGACCAAGAACCCCGAAAATTATGGAGTTATCGTAGCGGGAAACCTGTTTGGCGACATTATTTCCGATGGTTTTGCCGGACTCATCGGCGGGCTGGGTTTTGCCTGCTCGGCACAATACAATCCCGACAACGGTATTGGCGTTTTTGAGCCCACACACGGTTCGGCACCCAAATATGCCGATTATCCGGTGTCCATCGTTAACCCCATTGCCATGATTGAATCGGCTTGTATGATGCTTGATTTTATTGATGAAAAAAATATCGCCAGCCGCATTCGCCATGCCGTAGCCGAAGTGGTTGCCGAAGGAAAAGTGCGTACCTACGATATGATGAAATTGCGCGGCAGCGCCGATGTGGTACAAAAAGGAGCGGCTTCTACCGGTCAAATGGCCGATGCCATCATTGCCAAATTGTAAATGAGAAAATTTATGAGGTTGTCTAAAAAATATCACGTCATTGCGATGAGCATGGGGTTGGGTTGTGCATTGGGGTGAAAAAGGAATCTGTTCCGGAATAGACTGTAATTCGGTGAAATTGCTTCGTCAACTTACGCATATGTCCTTCCTTGTTTCCTCGCAATGACGGCCTCAGATTGATTTTTCAGGCATCCTCTTTTTTAATATCTTTCAACTATGAACAACGAAGTTTTAAAACTCTGGCCCGAGCTGAATTGGATCAAAGACCCCGCACTGCGGGAAAAAACGGCCAAAACATGGGAACTGGCATTAGAAAGAAGCGTGCTTAGTGCTGAAGACCTGGAAAAGATTCCCTTTACACTGTTGGTGGGTCCTGACCTGAAGGTCTCTTTTATGGACCACAAACGGGCGGTGGTACACATTGCCCGTGATGCGGGCGAGAAAGTCAACCGGATGTTCC
>CAYYRE010000225.1:0-2127 GCA_964473895.1 uncultured Lentimicrobiaceae bacterium
CATGTGGGACATGCTGGAGGCTATGATCAAAGGCAAAAAGAATAAGTAACAGGTTCCGGTTTTTACCTTAGCGGGGTATCCGGCGACAGCCCGTTTTCTACCTTGTTTTCCAACGGTTTGGCGTAAAGCGACAGGAAAAGACGGATGATTTCGTCCTCATGACCGTGCAGGTCGCTGAGTTTTTCAAGTAACCGGGTAATTTTTGCATCGAAAGTTTTTTCCGTATCGGCACCGTAACGGTTTTTAAAAGTGTTGCTGTGGTTCAACCGGTCGTAAGCCAGATAGTTACCCGGCCACAAGCGGTAGTTTTTAAACATTTCCACATCGATTTGCCGGGCCAGTTGTTGAAACTGCTCATTCACCGGCAAGTCGGGGGATATCTTCTCCAGTTCTTCATTCATGGGGGTTCCCACGGCATAGTGGATGTGTCCTTTTTGGCCCATAACCCCTCCGAGAATACTTTGCAGGTCTTCGCCCTCTTTTTTTACATAACTTGTTTTGGAAGAAATGTAAAGTTCTTTCACTTTTTGGATGTCGCACGGTTCCCATTCGTAGGAAACACAAACAGGGCGAATATTCAGTGGCTTTAGCTTTTCGGCAAGGTTTCCTTTCCCCGACAGGGCCAGCATTTTCAAAACTCCCGGGTCGGTACGGTCATCCCCGTTTTTGGCTCTTCCTTTTCGTTGGGCAATCCATACGCATAACTGCTCCTCTAAAATCATCTTACGCAAGTAGGCCGAAAGCCGTTGCGAATTGAGCAACATCTCACGGGGTGAGCCTTCCCTGAAAACCGTTACCATGCGGTTGATTTTGCCCAAATCGGTCACAAAAGGAGAAACCATCAGGTTGTCGCCCCAGGTGATGCCAAGCGAAATGTCGTAATCTGTGAGCAGTGTGGCCAAAATGGAAGAATCCAGCGTAATGTCACGATGGTTGCCAATGAATAAATGGGGTGTATCGGGGCGTAAACTTTTAAAGCCTGAAACGGTCAGATCTTCCGCTGTTTTTTTTATGATTTGCCACACCAGCGGACGCATAAAATGACGTTGGAAATCTTCAATGGTTTGCGCGCGCAACACCCGTTGGGATATTTCTTCGAATTGGTCTTCCCCGAAAACAAATGAAACAATGGTGCGAAATTCGTGTTGCTTTACAATCCTCTGTACGGCTTCTTTTGCTTCCTGTTCGTTGTATGGCCTGATGTTATCGAAATCCTTCACCTGCATAGCTCTCTGTAAGTTTTTTTGTAACAGGCAAAGATACAAAAGTCCGGCCGACTTTTTGCTTTTTATCAGGAAAAACCATCGGTTACCCTGCGGTTAAAACGTTTGTTGTTCATGAGGAAGAGTATGGAATGAAAAATCATTTGCCGCAGCGGGCCTGTACCATGCAGGAGGCTCAGAAACCGTTCCTGTACTTTTTTGTAATGCAATAAAGCGTTTATTTTCTCTTCGGGATATGCCGGGTCAAGAATTTTACGGGCGGTTTCTTCTCCGGAGACCAGGGCGGCATAGATGCCTTCTCCTGTCAAACCGGAGGCCAGTCCGGCAGCATCGCCTGTGAGAAAGATATTGCCAAAGCAGAAACCTCTGTAGTCGTAACTGATGGGAAAGCTTTCGTAAACGGCATGCGAGAGGTCGAAACCTTCTTTTTTGAGCCACCGGTGAAAACCTTTTTTGAGTGTTTGTACCGGGACGTGCCGCGGATCGGCCAGGCAGCCGACTGCCAAAAAATCGGGATGGGGAAAAATCCATCCGTATCCCGAACGGAAATAACGGTTATTCATGTGGACTTCAAACTGCCGGCTGCCGTTTGCAGGTATCCGGTATTGAAGCGTAAACAATTTTTTTTCAGATGGCAGTCCAAGGAAACGCCGGACGATGGAGTTGGTGCCGTCAGCACCCACGAGGTAACGGTATCCGACTGATTTTTGGTCGTTAAGAACAATGCGATCGTGGTGGATTCCGGTTACTTTAGTACCGGTCAATATTTTAACCTTGTTATTCTCCAATTTTCCTGCCTGCCATTGGCCAAACTGTTCCCGGTTGATCATAAAAGCAAAAGGTTCTTTCAGGTAGCGGGAGGTGTATTCCGAACGGGGGCCTACAATACGGGCTTTTGATATTT
>CAYYRE010000226.1:0-2097 GCA_964473895.1 uncultured Lentimicrobiaceae bacterium
CTGTCCCGCTTAAGCGGGAGGTGTAGGTATCTAAAAAGATATTTATTTGCTGATTGATCAGGTTCTTAGCAAATTTATGTTTTGTAAATTTTAAACAACTTCGAAAAGGATAATAAAACAATTTTTATTTCGTTAGATTTGCACACCATTTTATAATTTAGGTTTTTATGAAGACAAGATTTCTGTTACTTTCTGTTTTGGTTTTGTTTTTCCTGAGCAGTTCCGCACAAAATTATGGCAATGTGGGTGGACAAGCCAGTGGCGACCGGGTCATTACCACGGCGGTTCCTTTTTTGATGATCGGCCCTGATGGCCGTGCCGGCGGCATGGGCGATGGCGGAGTGGCCACCACCCCCGATGCTAATTCTATGCACTGGAATTCGGCCAAATATGCTTTCATTAAAGATCCAACAGGTTTTTCCATTTCCTATACCCCCTGGCTCAAAAATCTTGTCAACGACATTAACCTGGCGTATGTTTCGTTTTATCACCGCTTGGACGACCGGCAAACCATTGCCGCCAGTTTGCGCTATTTTTCGCTCGGGGAAATCCAGTTTACCGATGAAATGGGCTATCCCCTCGGAACGTACAAGCCCAATGAATTTGCCATTGATGTGGCTTATGCCCGCAAATTATCCGATTACTTGGCACTTTCTGTGGACGGACGATTTATTTATTCGAACCTGACAGCCGGTTTTTCCCCACAGGGAACGGAAAGTTCGGCGGGCACGTCGGTGGCTGTGGATATCGGGCTCTATTGGCAGAAAGATGTCAACTGGTTCCCTAACAACAATGCGCAGTTTGCCTGGGGCGTTTTTATTTCCAATATCGGGAGCAGAATCTCCTACAGTAAAACCAATATTCAAAAAGATTTTATCCCCACCAACCTGCGTTTCGGTTCGCGACTGACCGTCGAAATGGACCGTTACAACAAAATCTCTTTTAATGTGGATATTAATAAGTTGTTGGTGCCTACTCCGCCTGTTTATGAAACCGATACGCTGGGAAATCCGGTGCTGAATCCGGATGGCTCCTATAAAATAGCCGAAGGATACGATCCTAATGTGGGTGTGGTAAAAGGCATGGTACAATCGTGGTACGATGCCCCGGGCGGATTTAAAGAAGAGATGCAGGAGTTTAATTTTGCCATCGGTGCCGAATATTGGTACAATAACCTGTTTGCCATACGTGCCGGGTATTTTTATGAAAACAAACACAAAGGCGACCGCCAATACGTTACGCTGGGTGTGGGATTGCGTTACAACGTGTTCGGACTTGACTTTTCTTACCTGATACCCACCGTTTCACAGCAAAATCCGCTGGAAAAAACCTTGCGTTTTTCGCTGCTGTTTAACTTTGGGAACAACAATTACGGCAGAAGATAATTTGAAACCCCAACGGTATGTCCATGCGCATAGGGATCGGTTTCGACACACACGCTTTTGTTGCGGGTAGGAAACTGATGCTTGGGGGTATCCATGTGCCTTGTAAACGGGGGCTGGCCGGTCATTCGGATGCCGATGTTTTGATCCATGCCCTTTGTGATGCCCTGCTGGGTGCTGCTGCACTGGGTGACATTGGAAGCCATTTTCCGGATACCGATGAAAGTTACAGAAATATGGCCGGAAAAGAACTACTTGAAAAAGTGGTTTTTCTTATCAAAGCAGCTTCCTATCGCGTGGGAAATGCCGATGTGGTGGTCATTGCCCAGGAACCGAAAATCAGTTCCCATATTCCGGCCATGAAAAACGCTTTGTCTGCGGTACTGGGAATTTCCATTGGGCAAATTTCCGTAAAAGCCACCACCACCGAATATCTCGGGTTTACCGGTCGAAAAGAAGGGATTTCGGCCGTTGCTGTGGTTTTACTGGAACCGTTGTAAGGTTTTCCCGTTTTTCTCCTTAGCTTTGCAGGCCCGTTAACATATGTGCTTCTTCGGTAAGGGAGTCCTCGATGATTGCATAACCGTATGCATTCTTTCGGGTTGACGGCAAATAAAAATGAGTGATTGAAAATTTGAAACAATGGAAAAATTGAAAGCATTTAAAGCCTACGATATACGGGGCGAATACGGAAAAGATTTAAACCGTGAAATGG
>CAYYRE010000227.1:0-2058 GCA_964473895.1 uncultured Lentimicrobiaceae bacterium
GTAAAGAGAGTGAATTTATTCAACGTGCCGATAGCTTGTATTATGATTTGGGAACGCTTGCCCTTGTAAAGGCTTCCTCCTTTTTCAAGGATCTTCATGTAGGCGATGAAGGTCCGGCCAAAAAAGATTAATTAAATTTGTTATTGTTTTATCTTATCAAAAACCCATAACTTTTGCAGACAAAAGAAATGACCCAAATGGATGGCCGGCAGTTTTTTAACTGCTTTCTTTCGGGTGCTGCGAAAATTTTTGATGACCAGCACTATATGAACAAGATCAATGTTTTTCCGGTAGCAGATGCCGATACGGGTACCAATCTTGCCTCTACCATGCGTTCTGTTGTTGAAACAACCACGGCCGATGAACATTTAAAAAGGACTGCTATGGGTATTGCCGATGCGGCCCTTGCCGGAGCACGGGGTAACTCGGGGATTATTTTTGCCCAGTTTCTTTATGGTTTTAGCTACGAAATAGCCGATAAAGACAAAATGGATGTTTATGATTTTGTACTGGCGGCTAAAAAGGCAGTTCCGTATGTGTATGAGGCCATTGCCAATCCTGTAGAGGGCACCATGGTTTCGGTCATCAAAGAATGGTCCGACTACCTTTTTGAACTGAAAGGGAAATATTTGGGCTTTTATGAGCTGTTGCAAGGAAGTCTGAAACAGGCACGGAAATCCCTGAAAGAAACGACAAAAAAGATGGATAAACTGGCCAGGGCCAAAGTGGTGGATGCCGGGGCCAAAGGATTTGTAGATTTTTTGGAAGGGATGGTCGAATACCTGAGAACAGGGCGTGTTCCTCATCCGGAAGTGTTGAAAACCGATGTTATCGATACAGGAGCATTTCCTGTCAACCATGACGACATAACTTTCCGTTATTGTACGGAAGCCATGCTCAGAGGCGAAGGGCTGGATAAAGAAAAACTGAAGTCGGTATTGGCAGGGTTTGGTGATTCGGTGGTGATTGCCGGAGCAGGAAATAAGGTGCGTATCCATGTGCATACCGATACCCCTTGGTTGTTGTTCGAAAAAATTGGGAAGTTGGGTACGATAATTACCCAAAAAGTGGACGATATGGTGTCCCAAAACCAAATTGCTTCGCATGCATTGTTCAAAACAGCCCTTGTGACCGATTCTTCCGCTGATATACCCGAAGAACTGTTGGAGAAATACCAGATCCAGCGGGTGTCTCTGAATATCCATTTCGGAGATACTTTCTATCTTGATGGGGTCACCATGAAACCGGAACAGTTTTATCCTTTGCTGGAGCATTCCCCGGTATATCCCACCACCTCCCAGCCTTCATTTAAGGAGTTTTATAATAAATACAATTACCTTTCCACCCATTTCGATTCGATCATTGCCATTAACCTGAGTGCCAGGTTGAGCGGAACCTGGCAAAACAGTGTGAATGCTGCAGCCAAAGTTTCCGGCCTGACCGGAAAAGGAATCGAAGTGTTGAACAGTAAAAAAGTTTCCTGTGGTTTGGGACTGCTGGTCATCCGGGCTGCCAAAGCTTTGGCAGCCGGCATGGACCACAGCGAACTGGAGGCTTATCTCCCGTTATGGGTTCTGAAAACCAAACAGTTTGCTGCTTTGAAAACCCTGAAATACCTTGTGAAAAGTGGGAGGATCAGTACAAGAAAAGGACTTCTCGGACAAATGTTGGGTATTAAGCCTATCGTTGAGGTGGACAAAAATGGGCTGGTGGTTCCCTTTGCCAAGAATCTTTCGGAAGGGGCTAACCGGAAGCGTATTTTGCGGGAAATGGAAAAATTTATGGAAGGGAAACGGGTTTGGGGTTATGCTCTGACCCATGCCGGTAACCTGAAAAGTGCCTTATGGCTGGCGGAGGAAATGGAAAAACGTACCGGTAAAAAACCGGAGTTTATTCAACAAGCTACACCGGTACTGGGCGTCCATGTCGGACCGGGTGTTTTTAGTCTTGCCGTTACTTTAGAATAAGACAAAAAGGCTGCGAAATTTCGCAGCCTTTTTGTCTTGATAAGCTGTAATAGAATGTTTTAAACCAGTCCTTGTGCCAGCATGGCATCGG
>CAYYRE010000228.1:0-1896 GCA_964473895.1 uncultured Lentimicrobiaceae bacterium
CCAACAGAATCACATTTTCCACATGGTGCGTTTGCGGAAACATATCCACCGGCTGTACCTTTTCGATGCGGTATTTTTCATCGAGCATAGCAATATCACGGGCTTGGGTGGCCGGATTACAACTGACATATACAATCTTTGCGGGTGCCATGTGTAAAATCTGACGAATCACTTTGGGGTGCATCCCCGCCCGGGGCGGATCGGTCAACAGCACATCGGGTTTTCCGTGAATCGTTACAAATTCTTCATCGAGCAGTTTGGCCATATCGCCAGCATAAAACTCCGTGTTTTCCATTCCGTTTTCCATGGCATTTTTCCGGGCATCGGCCACCGCTTCTTCCACCGACTCGATGCCAATGACTTTTTTTACGGAAGGGGCAATAAACAAGGCGATGGTTCCGGTACCGGTATAAAGGTCATACACCAACTCCCGACCGGTAAACCCGGCAAAATCGTGGGCTGTTTGATAGAGCTTTTGTGCCTGTTCGGGATGGGTTTGATAAAACGACTTGGGGCCGACCTTAAAATAGAGGGGTTTTCTGCCGGGCCGCGCCGGCTGCATGACCTCCAGATTATAATCTTTTCCCTTGAAAAGTTTTGCTTCCAAATCGTAAATGGCATCGTTCTTTTTGGTATTGACCACGTACATGAGTGACGTAATCTGCGGAAATTTCCCGGCCACGAAAGAGAGGAGCTTTTTTATGGCGTTTTCATCCTCCTCACCGAAAACCACCACGACCATTAAATCGCCCGTTGTTGAAGTCCGGATGATCAGGTTTCGTAAAAAACCGTGTTGTTCGCGTGCATTGTAAAAAGTGAAATTATTTTCGATGGCAAATGTTTTGATGGCCAGACGAATGGCATTGGAAGGTTCTTTTTGCAAATAACATTCGCTGATATCGAGGATCTTGTCAAACATACCCGGGAGATGAAATCCCAAACCGCGGGTTTCTATTTTTACATTTTCGGAAGCCACCGGATCGAATTCGGTCAGCCATTTGCGGTGCGAGAAGGTAAATTCCAACTTGTTACGGTAGAAATAAATATTTTCCGATCCAATGATTTCGTTGATACCGGGATAAGGCACTTTGGCGATGCGGTCGAGGGCATCCTTCACCTGCTTTTGTTTGAACACTTTTTGGTAGGCATAATCCATGTGCTGCCATTTGCAGCCGCCACATAACCCGAAATGGGAACAGCGGGGCTCCACACGGTACGAAGAGGCTTTTTTCAACGAAACGATACGTCCTTCCAGAAAATGCCGTTTTTTCTTGTACACCTGAATGTCGGCCACATCGCCCGGAGCCCCGAAAGGGACAAACAACACTTTTTCGTCCACCCTTGCCACGGCTTTGCCTTCGGCGCCGGCATCCAGAATCTCCACATTTTCCAAAAGGGGAAGCGGTCGTTTTTTTCTTGCCATAATTGATTTGATTTCAGCCGGCAAAGATAACGGTTTCTTTATTGCGGAAAGGAGTTTGTTTTACAGGAGTTCATGGCTTTGCCATGAGCCGCAGCGGCTTGCTGACATGGCGATTTTACATTGCCCTATTTATACCTGTTTATAAAGGTCGGGGTTACAAATCCCAACCGGCTGACCGGTGGAAGTTGTTTCCTGCACCAGTAGCCGGAGTGGCAGCGCCCGTTTCCGGAAACGGATGTGCAGCAGGCAGGCCGTGGCGACCATGGGAAGCCCACGGAAAGCCGTTGCGGAACACCGTTTTCCGGAAACGGGACTATAACGGAGGATACGCCCGGGTGCCCTGATAAAAAACATTTGGAAAGCCTGAGTGGCATCCGGTAAAAAAAAATGTTCGTACCGGAAAAATCCTACAATTTTTTAAATTTCCCCTGTAAAAAAACCATTTTGCCATAAAGATAAAATGCAAAATCTTT
>CAYYRE010000229.1:0-1795 GCA_964473895.1 uncultured Lentimicrobiaceae bacterium
CGTATGCCATTCCCTTGTTAAGTTACCTGTACATTGCTTTTTACGGGCTGAACGGTTATTTACCGGCCCAAAAAACTAAAAAATTTGCTTTATGATCAACCGGAGAAAGTTTATGGAACGCGCTGCCCTTTTGGGAATGGCGGGGCTTTTGCCCCGAATGGTTTCTGCCCGGAAGGCTGTTTCTTATCATCAAAACCAAATACATGCACTGCCTGTGGTAATTTCCACCTGGCGGCACGGCATTCCATCCAATGAAGTTGCCATGAAAGTACTGGAAAAAGGTGGCAGTGTTTTAGATGCCGTGGAACAAGGTGTCCGGGTTCCTGAAGGCGATCCGGCAAACCACAGTGTCGGCCTCGGAGGTTTTCCCGACCGCGATGGCCATGTGACCTTAGATGCCAGCATAATGGGCCCCGACGGTAATGCCGGGTCCGTTTGTTTTCTCGAAGGCATCGTACACCCCATATCCGTGGCCCGGAAAGTTATGGAAGAGACACCCCACGTCATGCTTTCAGGCGATGGCGCTTTGCAATTTGCCTTACAAAAAGGATTTAAAAAAACCGATTTGCTGACCCCCGCTGCAAAACAAAAGTGGCAACAGTGGCGACAAAAGCACAAGTATCATCCCGAAATCAATTGGGAGAACAAACCCAACGAATACCACGATACCATTGGTATGCTGGCCCTCGACAAAAACGGGGACATGGCCGGAGCCTGTACCACCAGCGGACTGGCCTTTAAATTGCACGGCCGTGTGGGAGACTCGCCCATTATCGGCGCCGGATTGTATGTTGACAATGCCGTGGGCGGAGCCACCTCTACCGGTATGGGCGAACTGGTCATGAAAACGGTAGGCTCTTTTCTTGTCACGGAGCTGATGCGACAAGGCCGCAGTCCCCAACAAGCCTGCGAAGAAGCCGTTCTGCGCATTGTGGAAAAGATCCCCGACAACAAAAATTTTCAGGTGGGCTATCTTGCCATGAACAAACAAGGAGAAACAGGAGCTTACTCTCTGCGCAAAGGATTTAACTATGCTCTTTACCGGGATAAGCAAAACCGGTTGCTGGATGCCCGGTCTTATTATACATTCTAAAGCTCATTCGGTTTTAAATTTTATGACGTGAAACAGGAAAATAGCAGATGGATTGCTGCGGCCACCATTCCGGTGATATTAACGGTCATCATGTGGCTGGTACGTATTATCGAATCGGCTTTCGGCATTGATTTGGGATTTCTTGGCATCCATCCGCTGCATGCCAACGGATTGCCGGGTATCCTCCTGGCTCCTTTTGTTCATGAAGGTTTCAAGCACCTCATGGCCAATACCGTCCCTTTTCTCGTGCTCGGTGTAGCACTGTTTTATTTTTACCGGGAACTGGCCCTGAAAGTACTTGTTTTTATCTGGTTAATGACCGGCATCTGGGTATGGTTCGGTGGGCGGGATGCCTGGCACATCGGCGCCAGCGGCATCATTTACGGTATGGCGGCATTTTTGTTTTTCAGCGGACTGATCCGTAAAAACAACGGGCTGGCCGCGCTGGCACTTGTGGTGGTCTTTTTGTACGGAAGTCTGATTTGGGGCGCTATTCCCGATTTTCTCCCCAAATCCGAACATATTTCGTGGGAAGCGCACCTTGGCGGCTTGTTCTCGGGTATTGTAGCCGCTTTTTATTACCGCAAATCAGGCCCTCAACGAAAAAAATACTCCTGGGAACTGGAAGAAGAGGAAGAAACCGGCGAAGAAACGGAGGCCTATTGGAAAGACCCGGATACAACCTTCCGGGCAGATTAAACC
>CAYYRE010000230.1:0-1771 GCA_964473895.1 uncultured Lentimicrobiaceae bacterium
AAAAAAACTTTTCCCACCCGTTGAACTTGCAAAATCAGAAAAAGTTATTTTTGCAAAAAAAATTGAAGAGATGGATTTAAGCAAGATTTTGTCAATTGCCGGAAAACCGGGACTGTACAAACTGGCCGGTGAGGCCAAAAACAACCTGGTGGTCGAATCGCTGACCGATGGCAAACGCATGCCCGCATTTGCCCACGAACGCATCAGCTCGTTGCAGGAAATCAGCATTTACACCACTGGCGAAGACCTGCCGTTGCATGATGCACTGAAAATGATTTTTGAAATGACCGGAGGACAACCCGTGGAAAACCCCAAAAAAATGTCTTCCGCAAAATTAAAAGAGCTGTTCCGCAAAGCCATCCCCGAATACGATGAAGACAGCGTTTATGTATCCGACATGAAAAAAGTGTTTACCTGGTACAACCTGCTGCTCGAAAAAGGACTGCTCGAATTCAACGAAGACGAAAAAGAAGAATCTGCCGAAAACGAAACAACCACGGATGGCCCAACCGATGCCGGTGAAAAACAGGCAGAAGACAAACCGTAGCCATGTTATACAAAACCTTCATCAGGCCGTTGCTTTTTCGATTTGACCCTGAGAAGGTTCACCGTTGGGTTAGCCGTTCGCTGCAACTCTTTTTTTCCATCCCGGGGACATCCTTCTTGGTTCGCCGGATCACCGTTGTCAATGATAAACGCTTGGAACGCCAGGTGTTTGGTCTGAAATTCAGCCATCCGGTGGGCGTAGCGGCCGGTTTCGACAAAGAAGGCCTTCTTTTTGAGCCTTTGGGTCATCTCGGTTTCGGTTTTGTGGAAATTGGCGCCATAACACCCGAAGGACAACCCGGCAACCCTTTGCCACGCCTTTTCCGCCTCCCTGCTGACAAGGCACTCGTCAACCGGATGGGCTTTAATAACGATGGCGTGGAAGCGGTGATAGCCCGACTGAAAAAAAGAAAAAAGAAAGGGGTGATCCTCGGCGCCAACCTTGGAAAAAACACCACAACCCCCAATGCCAACGCCGTCAATGACTATGCCCTGCTTTTTGAAAAACTTTTTCCTTATGTGGACTATTTCGTCGTCAATGTCAGTTGCCCAAACATTTCCGACTTACACGAATTACAAGACCGGGAAGCACTGCGTCATATTTTGTTGCACCTGCAACAAATCAACCGTGATAAACCATCCCCCAAACCCGTTTTACTGAAAGTTTCACCTGATCTGAACAACCGGCAACTGGATGAGGTCATTCAACTGGTGGCCGAAACGGGTATTGCCGGCGTTGTGGCTGTCAATACCACCATCGAAAGAAAAGGTTTGCAAACGCCGTCCGAACGCATATCGGCCATTGGCCGGGGCGGTTTGAGCGGAAAACCATTGCAAAAACGTGCCCTCGAAGTGGTTCGCTATCTTTCTGAAAAGTCCGCAAAAGCTTTCCCTATCATTGGCGTGGGCGGCATTTTTACCCCGGAGGATGCGCTGCAAATGCTGGATGCCGGCGCCGACCTTGTTCAGGTTTACACCGGTTTTATTTACGAAGGCCCCTTCATCGCCAAAAGGATTCATCGTGCCATTCGCCGCCGGTTTGCTGCAAAATAACCACTACTTTACCGGCAAGCCGCTTCCGGAATCATCCCTTCCGAATATCTTTCCGGCAACCGGTTTTCCCAAATTCTCCACCGTTTGCTTCCGGAGGACAGGTTTCTCAATAAAGTTGTTTTAAGATTACCTAAAATATTATTTATAATGTATTATCAATCAGCAAATAAAT
>CAYYRE010000231.1:0-1689 GCA_964473895.1 uncultured Lentimicrobiaceae bacterium
GGCCGAAAGCCCTTCAATCGAAATATTGATTTTACGGAACAATCCTTTTATCCTGACCAACGAAGAAAAAGAAAAATTAAACCGCTTAGTGAAACAAAAACGACGCCACGGGTACACCCTCATCCCCTGATGTAGTCTTCTCCCCCTCTTTTTGTCGTATTCTTTTTTGCCGTCGGCAACAAATTCCTTTAACTTTACACCACTAAAAAACAACTTCATGAGTTACGATACCATCATCATCGGCGCCGGTCTGGGCGGACTGACTGCCGGAGCCAAGTTGGCCAAAGCCGGACAAAAAGTATTGGTGCTCGAGCAACACGATGTGCCCGGCGGCTGCGCCACCACTTTCAAAAGAAAAAAATTCATCATGGAAGCCGGCCTCCACGAAATGGACGGATTCACGGAAAACAGCTTTAAGAAAAAAATATTTGAAGATCTCGAAGTTTTCAAAGGGGTAGAATTCATTCGTTTACCCGAATTTTACAGAACCCTTTGGAAAGACACCGACTTTGTCTTTCCCGAAAATCCTGAGGAAGCTGCTGCCAAACTGAAAGCCGAATTTCCCGCCGAAGCACAGGCCATCGACAAATATTTCCGCTACGTCACCGGATGGGGCAAAGAAATTGAAACCCTGCCGCGCACCCGTTTACAAAAACGGATCAAAGGTGCTTTTTTCCCTTTCTTTTATCCCAAACTGGTACGGAGCACCCTCAATACCGCCGGCGGTTTTCTCGACAAACTGTTTCACGACGAAACATTGAAGATGGTCCTGCTCAGCAATTCCTCCTACTATCATGATGACCCGTATTCCTTGTCGATGTTTTATTTTGCCGCCGGACAAAACAGTTACTACACCGGCGGAAGTTATTTCGTTAAAGGCGGTTCGCAAAAATTATCCGATCATCTCATGCAGTTTATTCGCAGCCACGGCGGCGAGGTGCTCTTGAAGAAAAAAGTCACTTCCGTTATCACCATTGATGGCAAGGCCATTGGCGTTACCTTTGAGACAAACGATAAATCAGCCGGGCAGGAAGAAAAGCGTTTTGCCCGAAACATCATTGCCAATGCAGCAGTGCCCCAGGTAGCCCACAGTCTGTTGCGGGGCGATCCGGCAAAACAATTGAAAAAGCAAACCGGCAAAATGCAACCGGGACCTTCTATTCTAACCGTTTACCTCGGCTTTAAAAAACCGCCCAAACAGCTGGGAAACCGGGCCTATTCAACATTTGTCATCGACGACACCGTAAACAGTCCCAAAGACATTGCCGCCAATGCCCGTGCCGGGTTCGACCATCGTTCTTTTGTCTTTGTCGACTACGGCATGATCGATGCCGGCCTGGCCCCGGAGGGAAAAGCCGTCGGTGTGATCTGCACCATGGATTATGCTGCCGACTGGAAAGGAATGGACAAAAAAACCTATCGCAAAAAGAAAAAAGAAACGGCCGAACAGCTCATCGAAAGGCTCGAAAAGGTGGTTCCGGGCATTAGTCAAATTATTGAATACCAAGAAGTATCCACGCCGTTGACCATTGAGCGTTACACTTGGAATCCGGCAGGGACCCCTTACGGCTATGCTCAGACGCCGGAGCAATCGGCACGCAAACGGCTGCCTGTAAAAAGCATTGTTCCCGGGCTCTATTTTGCTTCGGCCTGGAGTTCGCCCGGCGGAGGATTTTCGGGTGCCATACT
>CAYYRE010000232.1:0-1680 GCA_964473895.1 uncultured Lentimicrobiaceae bacterium
ACACCCCGGGAATATTTGTTCAACGTATTTTCCAGGGAACAAATTATGAAAAACGGATTGAGTTTGCCACGACAAGTGATTAAACAAATATCAATTAATAAAATACAAAAATCAAATAATTCCAAAATTCTTAAAACAACAAATATTCAAATAGAAAACGGCTTTAATGGAAAGCATTATGAATCAGCCTACAAATAAAAAACCTCAGTATGATCTGGAAGAAAGAACTTTTCCTTTTGCCAGAAATGTGAGATATTTTATTAAGACTTTATCTTATTCAAAGGCTATTGAAGAAGATGGAAAACAATTAATAATATCTTCGGGATCGGTAGGTGCTAATTATATTGAAGCGAATGAAGCATTAGGGAAAAAGGATTTTTTGATGAGAATTCGTATTTGCAGAAAAGAGGCAAAAGAAAGTGCTTATTGGTTGAGGCTAATTTTGAGTACAAATGAATTGAATAATGCGGCAGAAGGAGAACGTTTGAGAAATGAAGCGGTACAGTTTAAAAAGATTTTTCATGCGATTCTTCAAAACGCACAACATTAATTTTGTTTTTGTTATTTGTCATTTGATTTTTGTGATTTATTTGTCTTTTGCTATTTGTGTGATTTGAAATTTAAATTAAAAATATTATGAGTTTAGACAAAAACGGTATTGCCAAAAGAATTGCACAGGAACTCAAAGATGGATACTATGTAAACCTCGGTATTGGTATTCCGACCCTGGTGGCCAATTTCATTCCCGACGGGGTTGAAGTGGTATTGCAATCCGAAAACGGACTGCTCGGTATTGGTCCGTTTCCCACAAAGGATGAGCTGGATGCCGACCTGATTAATGCGGGAAAACAAACCGTGACCTATGTGAAAGGAGCCGCCTTTTTCGATTCGGCCACCAGTTTTGCCATGATCCGCGGCGGGCACATCGACCTGACGGTTCTGGGTGCCTTCCAGGTGAACAAGCGAGGCGACATTGCCAGCTGGAAAATTCCGGGCAAAATGGTGAAAGGTATGGGAGGGGCCATGGACTTGGTGGCCTCTGCCAAAAACATCATTGTCGCCATGACCCATACCGATCGTAAAGGAAATTCCAAACTACTGAATGAATGTACTTTACCTTTGACGGGAGTGAATTGTGTAAAACGTATTGTCACCGATTTGGCCGTGGTGGATGTAACACCCGAAGGATTCAAACTGATCGAACGGGCTCCCGGGGTTAGTGTGGAGGAGATTGTGGCCAAAACGGAAGCCCCGTTAATGGTGGACGGCGATATTCCGGAAATGAATGTTTAACAAACATAAATCTTTTCACCATGAACAATTATGATGCGTCAACGATGATGGGCATGAGTTTTCTTATGCTCTTTATGCTGGCATTTTCACTTTTGGTCCTTATTGCCCAATGGCGGATTTACCAAAAAGCCGGACAACCCGGATGGGCGGTTCTCATTCCCTTTTTCAATTTTTGTGTTTTGTTGAAAATCGTGGGCAAACAGGCTCGGTGGCTGGTGCGGCTGTTTGTCCCCCTTGCCAACCTTGTGGTGGTCGTGTGGACCACCAACCTGTTGTCGAAAAGTTTCGGGAAAGATGAGGTTTTCACCATCATGCTGATTATCCTTCCCTGGATTTTTTATCCCATCCTGGGATTCGGAAAGGCAGAATATATTGGTCCTGCCGGCG
>CAYYRE010000233.1:0-1629 GCA_964473895.1 uncultured Lentimicrobiaceae bacterium
GGGGTGTGCGGCAGCAAAAAAACTTTAATTTTGGGGCATAACCACAAAAAAGCTTCCATGTTTACAGCGAAAGACAAAGAACAATTCCAATCCAAAGGCATTACCCCCGAAACGGTAGCGCAACAGATCGAACGTTTTAAAACCGGGTTTCCTTTTATCCGGCTGGCGGCACCTGCCACCGCGGGAAAAGGCATTGAAGTGTACGATGAAAAAACGGTAAAAGAACTGGCGACTTATTTTGATGAGAACAAAGCAGCGTATGAAGTCCTGAAGTTTGTGCCGGCTTCGGGCGCTGCCAGCCGCATGTTTAAAAAATTATTTGCTTTCCGGGAATCTTTTACCGGGAGCAGAGAGGAACTGGAAAAATTGGAACAGGAAAATGATCTTCAAAGCCTGGGCTATTTTTTTAAAAACCTGCATAAGTTTGCCTTTTACCCGTTGCTTTCCGAAGCGCTGAAAAAAGACGGACTGGATTTGGAATATCTGCGAAAGCAAAAGGATTACCATACCCTTTTGGATTATCTGTTGACCGATAAGGGGTTGGGTTACGGACGGTTGCCCAAAGCGCTGTTGCATTTTCATCTTTATCCCGATGGGCCGCGGCGCGCATTTGAAGAACACCTTGTGGAAGCAGCACACTATGCTACCGACAAGGAAGGTGTGGCCAGGGTGCATTTTACCGTATCACCGGAGCATCAACGGGAGTTCCGGGAAGCGGTGGAATCGGTGCGCGAAAAGTATGAAAAACGTTTCGGTGTACGTTTCGACATCACTTTTTCACAACAAAAACCCTCGACCGATACGCTGGCCGTGGATATGAACAACCGGCCGTTCAGAAATCCCGATGGCAGCTTGTTGTTCCGCCCCGGAGGACATGGGGCGTTGATTGAAAACCTGAACGATTTGCAAGGCGAGATCATCTTTGTGAAAAATATTGATAACATCGTTCCCGACCGTTTACGCGAGACCACCTATTTGTATAAAAAGGTCATCGGCGGGTTGCTTTTCCGTTTGCAGGAAAAAACTTTTGAATACCTGGATGGGTTGGAAGACGGTAATTTGTCGGAAGCGGAACTTGAAGAAATAAAAACTTTTGCCGCCGGAGCGCTGCACATTTTCATTCCGCCCGCTTACGAAGGATACGACAAAATGGAAAAGATTGATTTTCTTTTTGGTAAGCTGAACCGTCCCATGCGGGTGGCCGGAATGGTGAAAAACGAAGGGGAGCCCGGCGGTGGCCCGTTTTGGGTACTCAACGACGATGATGAACTTTCGTTGCAGATTGTCGAATCTTCCCAAATCAATTTTGATGATCCTGAACAAAAAGCCATGGTCGCCCGCGCCACGCATTTCAACCCTGTGGATTTGGTATGCGGCGTCCGGAATTTCAAGGGAGAACCTTTTGACTTACGTGAATTTGTGGATCCGCAAACCGGCTTTATTTCCATTAAATCAAAAGATGGCCGTGACCTGAAAGCCCAGGAACTGCCCGGACTTTGGAATGGCGCCATGGCCGACTGGATCACTCTCTTTGTGGAAACCCCGCTCATCACGTTCAATCCGGTAAAGACCATTAACGACTTGTTGCGGCCACAACATCAGCCCGGATAATGAGGCATTCGGTGAATA
>CAYYRE010000234.1:0-1600 GCA_964473895.1 uncultured Lentimicrobiaceae bacterium
TGGTGTTCAATGCCGGGTCGATGCTGAAGTCAATGGTGGGTGTCAGGTTGTGTAAACCAATGGTTTTTTTAACGGCAGCATGTAATATGGCATAAATATAACGGGCATCTTTAAAATTGATTTCCGTTTTGGTGGGATGGATGTTAACATCAATGTCTGCCGGATTTATCTCAATATGAATAAAATAGGAAGGGAAAGCATCGGCCGGGAGTAATTCGTTGAAAGCAGTGGTGATGGCATGGTTCAGGTAAGCATGCTTGATAAACCGGTGATTGACAAAAAAGTATTGCTCCCCCCGTGTTTTTTTGGCATACTGGGGTTTTACAATAAAGCCTTTTATGGTTACCAGGTCGGTTTTCTGTTCAACCCGGAGCAATCGCTGGTCGTAAGCTTTTCCGAAAATCCCTACAATTCTGGACTTTTCGGAACCTTTAAACAGTTTGTATTGCAGCCTGTTGTTCAGTGTCAGTGAAAATGCAATCTCGGGTTGAATAAGAGCCACGCGGTGAAACTCTTCCAGGATATGGCGTGTTTCCGCTTGATCGGATTTCAAAAAATTCCGCCGTGCCGGCACATTAAAAAAGAGATGTTTTACGGCAATAGTGGTTCCTGCCTGGCAGGGGCAGGGTTCTTCGCTGATCACCTTTGAACCTTCGATGTGCAGGCAGGTACCCAGCTCTTGTTCGTGGGGACGGCTTTTGGCATCCACATGGGCAATGGCGGCAATCGATGCCATGGCTTCGCCGCGAAAACCCAACGTGTGAATGGCAAAAAGATCGTCGGCTTTTTGTATCTTGGAAGTGGCATGGCGTTCGAAGCACATCCTCAGGTCTACTGCCGACATGCCGCATCCGTTGTCGGTAACCTGTATGAGGCTCTTTCCCGCATCTTTAATTACCACATCGATGGTAGTAGCTCCGGCATCCACGGCATTTTCCAACAATTCTTTAACCGCCGAAGCCGGTCGCTGGATCACTTCACCGGCAGCAATTTGATTGGCAACCGCATCGGGAAGGAGTTTGATGATATTGGACATAGGCCGTCAGCTTATTTGGAAACTACGCCGAACAGCGCCAGGAAATTTTCAATAAGACCGGTGAACAGGATCACATAAATGCTTCCCAGAATAATAACGGCATAAACAAAATAAGTGATCAGCCGTGCAGTCCGTGAGTTGGAAGGGTCGGTGGGATGTACCCAGCTACGTGACATCCGCAAACGAAGTTGTTCTTCCTTGCTCAGTTTGGAGTCGTAACCCAACTCTGCTTTGCGCCGTTCCCACTCTTCTTTTTGCGGGTCGTAATAACGGGGCCGGTAGCTGTACCTTTTGGCTTTCGGTGTCTTAAAAAAAACTAAACGCATGACAATGTCCTTTCTTCCGGCAAAGATACGGATTTTTCGAGGGAGATGGTAGTTTTTGCCACGAGGAAACAAAACCGGTAACAATGCTGGATTTCGTTTGGTGGGTAACGGTTTCCAAAATTTTCCGCAAGGTTTGTGCGGCAGCAAAAAAACTTTAATTTTGTGGCATAACCACAAAAAAGCCTCCATGTTTACAGCGAAAGACAAAGAACAATTCCAATCCAAAGGCATTACCCCC
>CAYYRE010000235.1:0-1586 GCA_964473895.1 uncultured Lentimicrobiaceae bacterium
GCCTTTTTGGTTAAATTTGGTGCTGTAAATGGAAAAATAGAGAATCATGAAAATATTACCGGTTGAGAAAATTCGCGAAGCAGATGCCTATACCATAAAAAACGAGCCCATTGCCGATATTGACCTCATGGAACGGGCCGCAGGAAAGCTGTTTCGATGGATAAAAAAACGGGTGGACAATACCCATCGTTTTTTTGTTTTTGCAGGCCTTGGGAACAATGGCGGCGATGGCTTGGCATTGTCGCGGATGCTGACCGAAGCAGGGTATGATGTGGAAGTTTTTGTCGTACGGTTTTCCAAAAAGTCTTCCGACAGCTTTCAAAAGAACTATGAACGTTTTAAAAAATTGGGTGTAAAGAAGTTGCATGATCTGAAAGAACAGGATCCTTTTCCCGAAACAGCCGAAGAGGATATTGTGGTGGATGCATTGTTTGGCTCGGGACTTACCCGGCCGGTAAAAGGATTTCCGGGGGCAGTGATCGGTCAAATGAATGCTTCGCCGGCACTGAAAATAGCCATTGATGTACCTTCGGGGTTATTTGTTGATGCTCCTTCGGCCCATGCCGGGGGCGAAATTTTCCGGGCGGATTATACGTTGACTTTTCAGTTTCCCAAACTTTCGTTTTTGCTGCCCGAAAACGATGCTTTTGTAGGTAGCTGGCATGTTTTGGACATTGGGTTGCACCCGCAATTTATCCGGGAGGTAACAGTGCATAATTTTTATGTACTGCGCCAGGATGCTGCGTTGATTTTAAAGCCACGACGCCGGTTTTCGCACAAAGGTACTTTCGGGCATGCCCTGCTTATTGCCGGAAGTTATGGGAAAATGGGGGCTGCCGTATTAGCGGCACGTGCCGCCCTGCGTTCCGGCGTGGGGTTGCTGCATGTACATATTCCGCAAGCAGGGTATGCCATCATGCAGACCGCCTTGCCCGAAGCCATGTTGAGCATCGACCGGTACGAAAATTATTTTTCCGATATTCCTGAGCTGGCCCCTTTTCAGGCTGTGGGGATCGGACCGGGACTGGGCACCATGCAACAGTCGCAAATGGCACTGAAACTTCTCTTACAACAGTTTAAGCTGCCCATGGTTTTTGATGCCGATGCATTAAATATTTTGGCGGAGAATAAAACCTGGCTGGCTTTTCTGCCGCACTATTCCATTCTGACTCCTCATCCCAAAGAATTTGAACGGCTGGCCGGTAAATGGGCCAATGATTTCGAACGGCTTGAAAAACAACGTGAATTTGCCATAAAGTATCAGGTGGTCGTCGTTCTGAAAGGAGCCTTTACCAGTATTTGTACGCCCCGTGGTGACTGCTATTTCAATTCAACAGGAAACCCGGGCATGGCCACAGCGGGTAGCGGCGATGTGTTGACCGGTATTCTTACGGCTTTGCTGGCACAAGGTTATGCCTCGGTGGAAGCAGCTATTCTCGGGGTTTACCTGCATGGCCTTGCCGGCGATGTGGCGGCCCGTAAACGGGGGGCCGAAGCCATGATTTCAGGCGATATTGCTGAAAACCTGGGGAAAGCTTTTCAAAAGTTGTGGAAGCAGAGGGAAAGGATATGATGCTTGTTTTGGA
>CAYYRE010000236.1:0-1524 GCA_964473895.1 uncultured Lentimicrobiaceae bacterium
AAAAAAAACCTCTGCGATTGGTTTCGCAGAGGTTATCAAGGGCATCACAATTTTACAAGATTATTCGTTTGAAGCCGGGGTTGCTGTGGAAGCTTCCACCCGGTCGGGTTTCGGTACCGATTTATGAATGGTCAGTTCGTCGATGAGCCGGCTATCGCCTGCGTATTTGTCGATAATGAACAGGACATAACGGATATCCACCACAATGGTACGTTGCAACTTGGGAATGTAGGCAATATCGCCACTCATGGCTTCCCAGTTTCCATCAAAGGCCAGGCCAATCAGTTCGCCCTTGCCGTTGATCACCGGGCTGCCCGAGTTGCCTCCCGTAATGTCGTTGGTGGTCAGAAAACAAACATCCTGCTGGCCGTTTTGTCCGTAAGGGCCGTAATCTTTCTTTTCGTACAGCTCTTTCAATTTCTTCGGTACGATAAATTCGGGATTGGTGCTGTCTTCTTTTTGCATAACGCCGTATAGATGGGTTTGGAAAAGATAGTGCACCGCATCGCGAGGATAGTAGCCTTCCACTTTTCCGTATGTGTAGCGCAGGGTGGAGTTGGCATCCGGATAAAATACTTTGTTGGGTTCCATTTCCATGATGCCCCGCATGAAGAGCCGTTTTCCTTTGTCAAGTTTTCCGGCAGCGGCACGGTATTGTGCCGAGGCATCCATCAGTTTGCCCATGTAGGCTTGTGACAGGATAAAGGCCGGGTCTTTTTCAAGGGCTTTCAGGTTGGGGTTGGCCAGAAAGGCTTTGGCTTTTTGCGGTGAGGTAAAATGTGAATGGCCAAATACATAATCCGCTACAGCGTGAAAATTGTTTTTGTATTTCTTAACCAATTTGTCCAAATATTCGGGATGCAGGTTGGCCGGAACTTTTTCGTAAAACATTTTGGTCATGGCAGCAAAAACATCGCGGTCGGTGGCTTCGTCATAATTTTTGTAGGCTTTTTGGAGTTTTTCACTCATTTGGGCCGCCATTTTTTTAAGCCGTTCTTCTTTTTTAGCTTTTTCCGTTTTGTCTTTGGTTTCTTTGATTTGTTTCAACATACCTTCCAAACCGCTGTATTTTTGGGCAAAGCCGAGCAATTCGGCACCCTGCATTCCGGTAATACTGGCATAGATCAGCGGTTCAATGGTTTTGGATTCGGCCTGAAAGGCGTTGGAAATGTCTTTTAAAGCTTCCCCGTATTCGGCCTGGCGTTTGGGATCCTGGGCCACCCACCGGGCGAACTGTTCATCAAAAGCTTTCTTTTTGGCAATAACATGTTGTTTTTTGACGCCCCGCATTTGGCCGATAAAATATTTCCAGCTGTTGGCAATCATGGCATAATTGGAAGCATATTTGATTTTTACATCCGGGTTAGCGTCCATGTGTTTTTTCCATACTTCCAGTTTTTTACCGAAAGCTTCCACCAACGGCGGAAAGTAATGTTGCATGCGGAAGCTCAGTTCGGGGGCCGTCATGTAGCGGTTGGTGCTGCCCGGGAATCCCCAGATCATGGCAAAATCACCTTCTTTCAC